>NZ_CAJPMA010000019.1 GCF_905371695.1 uncultured Campylobacter sp.
AATTTAAATTATATATGCCTTAAATGCATATATAAAATTTCCGAATTTAAAACCCGAGCGAATTTCGCTAAATAGGAAACGTAAGACAGCTTTTTCTAGCGACGCTTTGCACGAATTCTACGTTTATATCGATACCGTAAAGCGCGCTTAAATCGCGCGAATTTATAATCTCGTCCGCGCTTGCGAATGCAACCTCTCCGCCGCCTTTAACTAGCGCGACGTAGCCGCCTAAAAGCAGCGCGAAGTCGGGATTATGCGTGGTTAAGACGATCGTATAGCCAAGCTCTTTTAGCGACTTTACAGTGCGTAAAAATTTATATTGGTTCGAAAAATCCAGCGCCGAAGTCGGCTCATCGAAAATAATTAGCTCGGGCTTTGCCGTCATAGCGCGCGCTATGGCGCACATTTGTCGCTCTCCGCCGCTCATTTGCGTGATAAATTTCGCAGCCAGCCTCTCTATGCCCAAAATTTTTATAAATTCGCGCGCTGTATCCTCGTCGTCCTTGCTAGGCCTAGCAAAGATCCCCAAATGCGCTGCGCGCCCCATCGTGACGTATTCAAGTCCGGTATACTCGTATTCGCAAATTTCGCTTTGCGCGACGAAGCCCATTAATTTGGCTCGCTCGCGGGCACTAATCTCGCTTAAATTCGCGCCGCCTACTAAAATTTCTCCGCTTTTTGGCGCGTTTATGCCGCTAATTAAACCTAAAAGCGTCGATTTGCCCGCGCCGTTTCGCCCCAAAATCGTTAAAATTTCGCCCTTTTTTAGGCTTAAATTTACGTTATTTAACATTCCGGCGCCGTTTGCGTATGCAAAATTTAGCGCGCGAATTTCAAGCATATTTTCGCCTAAATTTTTAGCTAAATTTTCCATCACGCAGCCCTTTTACTGCGAGATAAAACCCACACGAAAAATATCGTGCCGATAAAGCCCGTAAGCACGCCTAGCGGCACCTCGCTCACGCTAATCGTGCGCGCTAAGGTATCTACGAAAAGTAAAAAAATAGCGCCGATAAATATGCTAACCGGCAGGCTTTTAGCGTTATTAGCGCCCGCTAGCATCCTAGCAAAATGCGGGATTAATAACCCCACCCACGCCACGATACCGCTCACGCACACGCTGCATGCGGTTAACAGCGTCGCGCAGACGATTACGACGCCGCGTTCGAGAGCTACGTTTACGCCCAGCCTGGCCGCGCTTTCGTCGCCTAGCGAGAGCAAATTTATCCGCCAGCTCATAGCTACGAGCAAGGCCGCGCAGACTATCATAACGGGCGCGATAAATTTAAGATTGCCCGCGTCGATCTTAGCTAGGCTGCCCAGCTGCCAATACACGATGTCCGGAAGCTTAGTTTCGGGGTCTGCGATATATTTAAGCAGCCCGATAACCGACGCCATTAAACCGCTAACGATAATGCCCGAAAGTACGAGCATTAAAGTGGAGTTTTTACCCATTAGTTTTGGAATTAGTAAAGTAAGGCAAACGGCGACTAGTCCGCAGATAAAAGCTAGCGATTGTATCCAAAATAGTCCTAAATCAAGCACGATCGCTATCGCCGCCCCTACGCAAGCGCCCGCCGAAACGCCGAGTAGGTCGGGGCTTACTAATTGATTACGAAACACGCCTTGATACGCCGCCCCGCTAATGCTAAGCGCGGCTCCGACGAGCACGGCGGCGATCACGCGCGGTAAGCGCAAATTTTCGATTACGTTTTGCGCGTTGCTGGCTACTTCAAAGTTAAATCCCGCGCTATTTAAAAGCGCGGCTAATACGTCTAAAAACGGCACGCTAAATCTGCCGACGCTAAGCGCGATTATCGCGCAAAACGCGGTAAGCAGGGTTAGAAACGTTAAAATTAGGCTAAATTTTCTCACGTTTTACTCGCCGTTCGGGCCTAGGCCTTTTAAAATATAGCCGAACTCGTCGTCGCTTAAATCGTAATTCATAAAATTTTTATAAAAAGCCTTCGTCTCTTTTTTAAGATCGATATCCGCAAAAAGCTGCGAGTGCAGCGTCTTTGCCGTCCACAAAATTTGCAAAGCCGCCTCCGCGCCGTATCTATCCCAGTTAAATACGCCCCTAGGGTTATTAAATACCTTTTTATTTTTTACGGCCTTCGTGCCGCTAAACGCGGGATGGGCGTAAATTTTAGCTACCGCTTCGTCTCCGCCTTCGCCGCCTATTATAATGACGTCCGGATCTATCATAGCGACTTCTTCGCTAGTAATCTCTTGCATTACGCCCTCTTTTTGCAGCGCGTTTACGCCGCCGCCGATGTTTATCCATTCGTCTATTATCGTTTTTATGCCGTCGATTTTTAGTAAATTCGACTTATCTACGATGTGAAGCACTTTGGGGCGTAAAGAAGGCTTTAAATCCGCCGTTTTGTCGCTTACTAATTTGATATTTTTTTGCAGATACGCGACTAGCTCGTCCGCTCTTTGTTTTGAGCTTTCGCCGATAATTTGCGATGTTAGAAATATGCTTTTTTGCATTTCGCCGTAGTCGCTAAACGTAGCTTTTACCGCGACAAATCCTTGTTTTTGTAGCGCGCTTAGCATCGCGCTATTTGAAACGATAGAAACGTCCGGATTTAGCTTTAAAAGCTCTTCTAGGTTTACGTCGTTACCGTTTAATAAGGCGGGGATTGATTTAAGCCTCGGATAGACGCGGTTAAACCATTTATTTTTGCTTATGCCGTCGGTGGTAGCTACTACCTTATCCATACCGCCTAACGCTAAAATAATTTGATTATTCGCATGCCATAAAGCGGCTATTTTTTCTACTTTTGCGGGAATTTTAACTTCGTTTCCGCTCATATCTATCACGATTTTCTCGCCGCCGAAACAAAAAATAGCTAGCGCCAAAAATGCGAAAATTTTATTCATATATTCTCCGTTCTTAATATCAAAAACGAATATTATAAAAAAGCATATTAAAAGCTGTTAAATTTGCATATTAGTTTTAGTAGTTTTAAATTTAAAAACCCCGCCGAGGCGATAAGCCTAAGCGGGGTAAAATTTTAAGCTAGTTAGAGATTAAAATTTTAGGTTTTTAACGTTCTCGTCGACCTGTTTCATTTTTTCAGTCGGAGGTACGCCCACCGGATACTCGTGACCTATCGGAGCAGGAGCTGCTACCGCGTCGGCTTTGCGACGTAGCTCGATAGTAATACCGTAAGGTTTTAGATCGTTTACTAATTGCAACTGACCTTCGCGAGCGAATTCTTTACACTGACCGATGATTCTCATACCCTCTTCGTCTCCGTGGAAACCGTAGCTGTTTTCGCTAAACGCGAAGTCCCAGCGAATGTGAGTTTTGCGGTGTAAATAAAGCGTCTTTTCAAGAGCTTTGCTAATAGCTTCGTTTCTTTCTTTTTCATCCGCGATCGAAGCGAATTTCTCGTTTTTAGCTAGTAAAGCGCGAGCGTCTTTGATATCTTGGATAAGCGCTAGCAAGTCGTTCTCGCAGTTTCTTAGCTCGTAAGAGAAGCGATTTTGAATGAAATCTACTCTTGCTTTTAGCTCTTTTTCGCTTTGAGGGTGGCAAGTTTTGCAAGCCGAATTTAGATCGTTATAAGGCGTTAATATCGTGTGAGTAGTCACTTTCTCAGCGCCGTTTCTCTTATACGGCATGTGGCAGTCTGCGCACGTTACGCCGCTTCTTCCGTGGATACCGGTTGAGCTTAGCTCAGACTCCGAGTGCTGCATCTTGATAATTTTAGCGCCGGTATCTTTATGGATGTAGTCAAATTTAAATCCGTCCTCTTTGGCTAACTGATCGTCATAGTATTGGTCGAAATTCTCGATCTTAAACGGCTCGTCTTTCTTCCAGAAATTCCAAGGGAAGGTTAAAACGGATTCTTTGCCTGCAGGATAGTATTCTACGTGGCACTGCATACAAACGTAGCTTCTCATCTCTTGTCTGGTGGCCTTTATACCGCTTTTTGCGTCGGCTTGGTAGCCTCTAGCGACCATTGCGTTTACGAATGCGGGTCTTGTTACTCTTAGGCTCATATCATCTGGCGAGTGGCAGTCTGCACAGGTGCTGCCTAGATGCGATCCGTGGATACTCTCGCCGTGTTTAGCCGCGATTTTTTTCATGACGTCAAAATACGGGATAGAGTTCATCTTCGTCCACGCGGCTTTTCTCTTTTCGCCTTCCTCTTTAGGCATTACGTCGAAAAACGGCATAGGCTTAGTCGCAGCAGACGTAGGATCGGCAGTTAGGTTATAATCGCCATCAACTTGAAGCGCGGTTAAATATCCGGTGTGGCAATTGACGCAATATCCTGGCTGACCCTTAAATGCAGGAAGCCCGTGAGCGTTTAGATACTCTTTATCGTTTCTTTTGGTTTCGATCTGATCTATCTGAGAGTAGTAGTGAGTTCTAGGTTTGCTGTAATCTACGCCGAATGCATAGCCGTTCCAAAACACCGTAGCCGCAGGCCAGCGAATAATCTTACTATAAGGTAAATCTCCGCCGAAAGGAGTTTCTATTAGCTCCGACGCATTGGGATTATGCTCGCTTTTGTGCTCCATTTTTTTATAGTCGTCGAGCTGAGTCGGGAAATTTTTACCCCATTTCTCAAAGTCGGGCTCTAATTCGCTAACTTTGTTTAGCATTAGCGGATATGACTTCTCTTCTGCCTTTTTTTCGCTAATGCTGGCAAAAAGAGCAAACATGGCCGCACCAAGTACAACGGCTACTAAAAAAGCAGCTGCATACAACACTTTGTTTTTCATGTATTCCTCCTGTTAAATTTTAAAAGTTATGCGAGTGACCGGCTTGCCTGTGGCAAGAGATACATTTTAACTGCTCGCCTTGCGCGCTTTGATGCTCTTTAATCTTAGTATCAAGCGGCTTTGCACTACCGATGGCGCGGGCGTCTACTACGTTAGATACGTAAGAGCCGTGACAGTCGATACAATTGTTTTGGGTGACTTTTTTGGTCTTTTCATTCGCGCTAAACGCGTAAGGATTATCCTTAAACGTAACCGCATAGGCATGACCTAGACCGCTTTGAGCCTTCATTATCCAGTAACCGATAAAATCGTTACGAGGAAGGTGGCAGTCGTTACAGGTAGCGACGTTTTGGTGTCCGCCTTTCATCCAGTTCTCGTAAACCTGATTCATAACGTGGCAGTTTTTACAGGCTGCGGGATCGGGACTAAAATACGAAAACCCTTTTGCGTAAACAAACGTGAAAAGTCCGTGTCCTACGACTACGCCGAAGGATACCAACAAAAGAATAATCCAAAGGGACGCCTTTTTCTTTACGTTTTGCATGACGGGCTTATTTACCTCCTTTATAAATTTTAGATTAAATTTAAAACAGGACGAATTGTATTATTTTCTAGCTTAAAAACGACTTCATTTTTAAATAAAATTTTACCTTCGTTTAATAAATGTTATCAAAATAACTAATATATCATAATTTATATTTTTCCATATTTTAGGCTATCTGGATGCAAAATTCCAATTACCATAAATTTCGCCTTAAATTTAAAAATTAAAATAAACAGTAAATGAAACCGCTATTTTAATTTAGGCTAACCGAGTCTGTGATAAAATCGGATTTTCATAAGATAAAAAGGCTAAATTTGAAGGAAATTTTAATAACCAACGACGACGGATTCGAGGCGCAAGGTCTGCGAGAGCTAGCTAGCGAGCTAAAAAATTTACCGGGCGTTAACGTAACGATAGTGGCCCCGAGCGCCGAGAAATCGGCATGCGCGCACTCTTTGACGCTAACCAAGCCGCTACGTTTTATAAAAATCGACGACGGTTTTTTTAAACTAGACGACGCTACGCCTAGCGACTGCGTATATTTGGCGCTGCACGCGCTTTACGCGCGTAAGCCCGATTTAATAATCTCCGGCATAAATCACGGCGCGAATTTAGGCGAGGACATTACATATTCGGGCACTTGCGGAGCGGCGATGGAGGGCGTCTTACAGGGCGTACCTAGCATTGCATTTTCGCAGTTTTATCAAAACGACAGCATCGACCGCCTCGGCTTTAAACTAGCGCGCAAAGCGGTAAATTCCATCGTATCGCGCGTACTTTCGGGCGAAATTTCGTTGCCGGCGCGTCAATTTTTAAACGTAAACGTCCCCGCTTGCGCCGCGCGCGAGTGTAAAGGATACGTCGTAGCGCCGGCAGGTAGGCGCTTTTACGCTACTCACGCGAGTTTAAATCGCAATCCGCGCGGGGTCGAATACTACTGGCTGGGCAACGCCGCGCTCGATTACGAAAACGACGGAGAGAGCGATATTAGCGCGGTAAACGACGGCTTTATAAGTCTTACGCCCGTGATGCTAGATATGACCGCGCACGCCAGTCTAGCCGCGCTTAAAAAGAGTCTAAATTCGGCTAAAATTTCGGGCGAAATTTAATAAAAAAGGAAAAATAATGGACGACGCAATCGATCGCTACACGCGCGTAAGATGGCTTTTGGGCGAAGATTTCAAAAAACTGCGGGCTGCTAAAATTTTAATCTGCGGCGCGGGCGGAGTAGGCGGGATCTGCGCCGACGCGCTGGCTCGCTCGGGCGTAGGCGAAATAACGCTCGTCGACAAAGACGTATTTGACGTAACGAATCAAAACCGCCAAATTTACAGCGAATCCGTAGGCGCGGTCAAAGTAGGCGAATTCGCCGCGCGCTACGAAAACGTAAGGGCTATGCGCGAGCTAATGACGCCTACATTTATCGCAAATTTCGACTTTTCGCAGTTTGATTTAGTCATAGACGCGATCGACGATATGCCCGCCAAAATCGCCCTCGCCCTCGCCGCGCCGGATAAAATCATCGTCTCTATGGGCGGGGCGAAGCGCATCGACGCATCGCAGGTGCGCGTAGAAAGCGTGTGGAAAACGCACGGCGATCCTTTCGCGCGCAAATACCGAAGCGAGCTAAAACGCGCGGGTTTTAAAGGCGATTTTAGCGCGGTATTTTCGACCGAGCCGCCGCGCTGTAAACCGCTGGGCAGCTTTATGGGCGTAACGGCTGTTTTCGGGCTAAATTTAGCTAGCCTTGCAGTTAGGAAAATTTTGCAGGCGTAAAAAACTCTCGCCTTACGCCGTCTCGCGTTAAATCTCTTTACGCTTGCGGACTGCGTTAAGCTCGCCGTTTTCGCCGCTCGTTTAAATTTTACGTCCAAAATTCGCCGAATTATAAAAATAGATCGGAAATTTCAAGCGATACCTCTTGCTTGCCGCGCCTCGAAATCTAAAACTATAAAAACGTTTGAAAGACGGCGCGCATACGAAATTTAAAGCGAAAATATCGCGGAACTAAAACCTAGCGGTCAAAAATTTAAGAAAAAAACGCGCAAGCGCCGACAACAAGAAATCCGCAAAAATTTTAAAGCGACGACTATTGAGCCGAGGCGCTACTAAACGCCTATTTAAGCTCTTTGCAGATTATTTACCAGCTCGTCGTACCCTATTCCCGCGTCGCTTAAAATTTTAGTCAGCAATTTACCAGACGCGTCCATTCCGCCCGTCTTTTCGGCGTCTAACAGCTGTTTATAGACGCCTTGCATAAACTCCACGCCCTTTGGATTCGGTTTGCGGCGCACCGAGTAGTAGCCTATTATCGCGCCGTTTGCGTCGGTAGATGCCGTAATGTTCGCAAAAACCCAGTAAAAATCGCCGTTAAACGCGCGGTTTTTTACGAACGCGAAAATTTCCTGTTTATTTTTAATACGCTCCCACAGCAGCTTAAATACGACGCGCGGCATATCCGGATGCCTGATAATATTGTGCGGTTTGCCGATCAGCTCGCTCTCGCGCGCGCCTACTATTTTCATAAACGGTACGTTGCAATAGGTGATACGCCCTTTTAAATCGGTCTTTGATACAATAAAATCGCTTTCGTTTACGAATCGCTCTACACTCATTTCTTTCCTTATTGTAGATTTATACTACCCGCCGGCGCATCCATTTTGGTTTCTTCTTTTACGTCCTCAAACGGCGGCCCTTTCGTTAGCATCGTCGTGATTTCAGACGCGATTTTAGGCTGCATTTTAGCCATCACGGCGGAAATTTTCTTAGGCTCTAACGCATATAAAATCGCAGCCGCTTGCGCGCGGCTCATAGCAGAAAGCACGTCTGCCGCGGCTTGATCTTTCATCTTTGCGTACGACGCGCTAACCTTGTCGGTAGTCATCGTTTTTAGCTCTTTTAAAATTTTATCGTTTTGCGCGAGCAGCTCGGCTATTTCTTGACGCTTGGCCTCTGTTTGCCTCATCGTCGCGTTCACGTCGGCTTCTTTTTTAGCTAGCTTATCAAGCCCCTGTTCGTAAGCGGCGTTGGTACTGGCGCGAAAGGACTCTAAGGCTTGGCGCTGCTCGTCTAGGCGCTCGATCTCCTTTAAAATTTCGTCTTTCCTAGCTTCGAAAATTTGCGTGCAATCCACCGGCACTTCGTATCCCAAAGCGCACGCGCACGCCAATAAAAAAACGGCTAAAATTTTCATAGCGCGGCTTCTTTTTTCGCGGCGAATTTCATCACCGCAAATTCATCAAGCGCCAGAGCCTCCGCGCGTTGCGCTTTTTTGATCTGCGCTCTTAATTCCTCTTTTTCCAGATATTTCATCTTTTCAAATTCCAAATTGGCTTTTTTATATAAAAACTCAAAGTGCATAGCCTCTTTTTTAGCGAGTTCCAGGCGCTCGGCGGCTTGCGCCTGAGCGTTTCTAGCTACGTTTAAAAGCTCTAAATTTTGCCTAATTTCGTTTACGTTTCCGCTTTTAGGCAACGAAAATTTTAGCGCCTCTTCGCGCGCGGCGGCCAAGCTTTGCTCGCAGCTTTCGACCTTCGAGCGGGCAAGCGCCAGCTTAGCCTCGGCTTTATCGAGCGCTTGTTTTCTTACCTTTACGACTTCGCTAAATTTACTCTTCATCAGCGCACTATCGTATCTTTACGCTCCGGACTCGTAGATATCAGACCTACTTTTACGCCCGTGATCGCTTCTATGCGCTCGATATATTTTTGAGCGTTTTTAGGAAGCTCTTCAAAGCTTGCGATGCCTTTTACGCTATCCCAGCCTTCTATCTCCTCGTAAACGGGCGCCGCGTTTTCTAGATCGGTCGGAAAATAGTCGATAATTTCGCCTTTGTATTTATACGCTTTGCAAATTTTCACGCTCTCAAACCCGTCTAGCACATCAAGCTTCATTAGCGCGAATTTATCTATCGCGTTTAGTCTTGCGGCGTATTTTACACCGACGGCGTCAAACCATCCGCAGCGGCGGCGGCGACCGGTCGTGGTGCCGAATTCTTTACCGATCTCGCACATTTTATCGCCCGCTTCGCTCTTATCTTCGCTAGGAAAAGGTCCGAACCCTACGCGCGTAGTGTAGGCTTTTATAACCCCCACCACCTCGCCGATCTCTTTTGGATTAAGCCCTAGTCCGGTGCAGGCGCCCGCGCTTATCGTGTTTGAGCTAGTTACGTAAGGATAGGTGCCGTGGTCGATGTCTAGCAACGTTCCTTGCGCGCCTTCTAGCAGTACTTTTTTACCCGCATCTAGTGCGCTCCAAACCAGGCGCGTCGTGTTGGTAATAAAAGGCGCCAAGACCTCTTTATAGTGCCTTAGCTCGTTTAAAAGCTCGTCGCGACCCGGCGCTTTGACGCCTAGCGCATCAAATATCGCTTTATTCTCTTCAAAGTCGTGCATTAGCGCTTCGCAAAGACGCTCGGGCTCTAAAAGCTCGCCCACTCTACGTCCGCAGCGGCTGATTTTATCGGCGTAAGTAGGCCCTATGCCCTTGCCGGTAGTACCGATGGCTTTGTCGCCTTTTAAGCGCTCTTTGGCCTTATCGATCATTCCGTGATGGGCTAAATTTAAATGCGCGCGGTCGCTGATAAATAGCCTGCCTTCCAGCCCGTCAAACTGCGCCATCTCCGAGATTAACACCTCGGGACTTACCACTACGCCGTTTCCGATTACGTTTACTATGCGCTTATGCAGCACGCCGCTCGGCATTAGATGCAGCGCGTACCTCACGCCGTCTACCCATATCGTGTGACCCGCGTTGTGTCCGCCTTGCGAGCGGCACACCATGTCGTAATCCTGCGCTAGCATATCGACTATTTTACCCTTGCCCTCGTCGCCCCATTGCGCTCCTACTACTAAATCGGCTTTTCTCATTTTCGCCCTTTCTTAATCTTTTAAAATTTCAATTAACGCGTCCGTATAGACCGCAAACCCGCTGCTCGCCGTGCCATCTACCTCGTAGGCCCCGCCGCCGGCTAATACGGCATTATCCCGTAAAAACCTAAAAAATAGTTCGTCGTAGTACCTCATTTTGGAGTAGTATAGCGGCACTATTCTTAAATTCTCGTATTTCGAGGCTACGGCCAGCTCTTTTAATCTCTCTATCGGCTCTTTTAGCTCAGACGGCGCGACCGCGCTAATCTCGTCTAGCTCGCTTAAATTTTTAAGCAACGCCAAGCGGTTTAGCCAGTCTACGTTTAGGCTTAAAATTCTCTCGATCTGCCCTTTTTCGAAAATTTCGATCGGAAGGTCTAAAATTTTACAGATCGCGCGCGGAATTTCGATGTTGCTAACTTGCAGCGTCGCGTCCAAATTTAGCCCGTTTAACAGCTTAGCTACGATACGCACGCAGTTTGCTACGTCGCTTTGTCCGATTAGCTCGGCGCCGATTTGATAAATTTCGCAGCTTGGATAGCGAAAAACGGGCTGAATATAAAACCAGCGTTTTTGCTTGTCTTCTTTAATGCGGCGCATAACGATGCGCACTACGTCTACCGTGCTGTCGCCGCGTAACGAAATTTCGTGATTGGCGCTATCGCTAAATCTAAGCAGACGCGTTGGCGCTACGCTTAGATGCTGGTGATAGGAAAAAAACGGCGTTACTATCTCGCTAAAACCCTCAGCGCACAAAATTTCGCTCGCGTTTTGCTCGATTTTGCGCTTTAAGCTCGCGCTCTGGCCGAAATACAGCCTACTGCCGGGCGGAATCTCGTGCTCGTATACTTTTAAATTTTCGCTCATCTGCCCTCCTTATTTAAAATTTCGTCGCACGCCAGATCGGCTTCGCCGGCAAGCAGCAGCATTTCGTCGCCGTCTTTGGAATTTAGCGCTTTTATTAAAATTTGAACGATTTTAGTAAAAGAATTTTTAGAATGCTCTAAATTTTGCGAAATTTCCTCCCGCGCTAAAAATTCGCCGCCTCTTTTTAAATGCGTTACGATCGCGCGCGCGTATTCTTTAAGCTCGACGCAATCTTTAAATCTCTGAAATTCGCCGGCGTCCATCGGTTCTAAATTTATCGTGGCGTTAAATTTAAACCTCGTCGCGGTTTCTAGGCTTACGGGCTTGGTAAAATAATTGCCCTGAAATCTCGTAAATCCAAGCCTCGCTAAAATTTCAAGCGTCCTTTTATCCTCGATATTTTTTATCGTGGCGGGCGCGTTAAAAGCGTTTGAGAGCTGCTTGATTACGGACGTCGTCGCAACGGCCGCTTTTGAATCTAGAATTCGACCCGAGAGATTTTTATCGACCTTAAATCCGCTTACCGGCAAAATTCCAAGCGCTTCAAACGCGCTCGTAGCAGACGCGAAATCGTCGATAAAAAAGCTAACTCCGAGCTTCTTATATCTCCTTAAAAACTCCGCCGCCGCTTGTAGGTCTTTTGTCTCGTTGGACTCCACGATATCGACGTAAAGCGCGTTTGCGCCTAAATTTTCGCTCTCGCTAAAAATTTCGCTAAATTTTAAGAAAAATTCCTCGTCTAAAAGCTGCTCGATGCTTAAATTTACGCAAATTTTAGCCTCGCGGCCGCTTTTTAGCGATGCGGCGCGCGCCTCAAGCGCCTTTTTAACCGAAAACAGCGAAATTTCGTCAATTATGCGCTGCTTTTTAATAAGCGGTAAAAATTCGTCCGGATACGCCGTCTTACCGTCCTTATTCCATCTAATCAGCGCTTCAAAGCTTAAAATTTCGCCCGTTTTTACGTCGATTTCGGGCTGATATTCTAGGAAAAATTCGTTATTTTCAAGCGCTTTTTGGATTTTAGAGCCGTCGTCGTATTGTTTTTTAAGATGCCTGTCTTTGCTCGCGTCAAAGACGTAGTAGCGGTTCTTGCCGGCGAGCTTAGCCTGATACATCGCCCAGTCGGCGCGCTCTAATAAATCCTCCGCGCCAATGCCGCTTGACGCGATGCTAATGCCGACGCTAGCGCTTATTTGTAGCTTTATATCCTCAAATTCTACTTCGCCGGAGGCTATGCGCAGCATATTTTCGGCAAGCTCGTAAATCTCGCCCGCGTTTTTATAGACGATAATCGCCGCGAACTCGTCTCCGCCGAGCCTCGCAAACATATCCCGCTCTTCAAAGAGCTTATCGATGCCGCTTGAAACGTCGGTTAAAAACTTATCTCCCGCTTGGTGTCCGTAGGTATCGTTAATCCCCTTAAATCCGTCCATATCAAGATACGCGACGGCTATTTTTTGACCGCTAGTAAGCGCGGCTTCTAGCTTACGGGAGAATAAAAAGCGGTTAGGCAGCTTAGTTAGCGGATCGTGATAGGCGACGTATTGCAAATATTCTTGATTTGCTTTCATATCGCTCACGCTTGAAACCATTATTAAATAATATAGCGTCTGCCCGCCGTAATCCTTTACCGTCGCGACGCTCACGGATTCAAGCGCGTTTTGTCCGTTTCTTACGTTATAAAATTTATCCTGCCAAAATCCCTCTTTTTCTAAAATTTTAGCGATTTTATTTTGCGTTTCGGAGTCGCTTACGCCGATTTTAGCTTCTAGAATTTCTTTACCTAAAATTTCGTCTCTATCTTGCGAAGTAATATGTAAAAACGCGTCGTTTACGTCGATTATCCGCCAACCCGTATCCGCGATTATCGCGCCGCTTGAACAATAAGAGAAAATTTTAGCCAGCATATCCTCGTATACGAAAGCCCTAGCCTTTTGTCGCGCGTTTAAAAACGCCCCTCTTATCGCTATCGCTTCGCCGTCCTCGCTCGTTCGCGCGGCTCTTGCTCTAATTTCTATAAAAACCGCGCTTTTATCTTTCGCGTAAAATTTAATCAAACCCGCGTACTCGCCATCGCCCGCTTTTAAAGCGTTAAACGTATCTTTAAAAGAATTAAATCCGTCTGCTAAAAGCCTGCTAAAATTCGCGAAATTTAACTCGCCTAACTCGCCCGCGTCAAATCCGAGCATTTTAGCAAACTCGTCGTCCGCTCGCAAAATTTCGTCCTTCTCCTCCCAGCTAAACGGAACCGCCGACGTCGCCCATAGAATATTTTTTCGGTTTTTTAGTTCGTTTTCGTATTTTGATAAGAGTTTGGCGTATTCGCTATTTTCGGTCGCCACGTAGACGATTTTATCGATTCGGCGTCCGGCGTCTTTGATAAATTTTACTAAAATTTTATATTCGCGCGGTTCGCCTCGCGCGTCTAGCATTTTAAGCTTCGCGTTAAAATTATCCGCCGCTTCGCTCGAGTTTTCAAAGAGCCTTTTACGCGTTTCAAACTCTCTTATAAACTCGTTTAAATCGCGCTCGCAAATTAATTTTCTAATATCAAACGCCTTAAAATTTCCGCGCCCGTAAACGCCGAACGCCTCGTTTGCGTTATTAGTCGCGCTTTTTATTAAATAAGGCTCGTCCGCGTCCGCCTCCATAACGACGCTCGGCGAAAGACTAAAATACCTTTGCGCGGTCTCGTTATTCCGCTTAGACGCTTCTTGCGCCGTTACGTCGAACGCGACGACGAAATTTATCCGCTCGTCGCGCACGCGAATTTGATGAACGATCACCCGCATATCGCGCGTCTCGCCGTTTTTTAGCTTGTGCCGGGTCAAGTAAGCCTCGCCGCTTTCCCGCGCGGTGTTTCTTTGGGCGAAAATTTCGCTATAAGGAGCGGGAATGACGTCTTTTATGTTTAGTTTTAGCGCCTCTTCGCGCGAGTAGCCGTAAAATTTTAGCGCCGCCTCGCTAACGTCTAAGGGCTCGCCGGTATAAGCGTCGTAGGTGCAAATTATTAGCGGACTTTGCTCGAAAATATAGCCGTATTTATCTTTATAATAGCGTGCCGTCTCTTTCGCGCCTTCAAGCTCGCTAATAAGCGCGTTTACGCCCTCCATAATGGCGGCTACGTCCTGCGCCGCGTCGTCTGCGGGCGCGATTTTGCGCTCTTTTATAGCGTCCGTTATCTTACTAAGCGGCTCTAAAACGCGGCGCTTGGCAAACCGCGCGTCCGCCGCCCACGAAATAACGAACGCCGCGAAACAAAGTGCGCTAAACGCTAAAATTAAAATTTTAACCCACGCCGCGCCGTAATTTAACGAGCTCGTAGCGACGAAAATTCCAAGCTCGCCAACGTAGCTAATCGCGTTAAAACTCATTGTTTTAAAACAGAAAAACGCCTTCGTATCGCCAGAATTTCTATCTGCGGCATAGTCTTTAATAAAATCGCGCTCCAAGCCTTTGCTAAATTCGCGCATTAAAATTTCGCCTCGTCCGTCCGCTAAAAAAAATGCGTTCTCGCTCTTTTGCGCGACATTTTCAAGTCTTTTTTTAAAAAAATTTCGGTTTAGCTCGGCGACGATAAATTTTTCGCCGTCTATCTTAAAAGCTACGTAAATAGCGCTAAAATTCGCGTTTTTAAAAAGCGGAAAGGAGACCGCGAAATTTTGCGTTTTTAGCGCATCCAGCCAAGGCGTATCGAAGCTTTGTAACTCGTGGGCGTTTTGAAATTTTCGCGTAAAGATCGCGGTCTTATCGCCGCTTACTACGTAAAACGCCTCGTAAAGCTCTTGTATGCCTTCTTTATCAACGTCCGCCGCGCCCTCTACGCCGAGCGATTTTATGAGATTAGCGCGCGCTAAAAGGTCGTTTTTAATTTGAGCGATATTTTCTTTTAAGGCGATTTGGATTTTAAAATTTAGCGAGCTTACTTTAAATTTCGTATCGTCCGCGCCCGTTAAAAAAACCAGCGACAAAAGCCCTAAAAATGCGAGCGAGACGAATGCGATCCTGATATAAAATTTCGTCGCTATCGCTTTGCTCGTTTGATTTTGCGTCATAGATAAACCTTGATCGTTTAAAAGGCGGATTTTAGCTAAATTTTACTTAAAATTTTAGTCCTCGGGCGAGCGGAGCGCCCGGCGATCGCGGCTAAATTTTACCTTACTTTTATCCTCGCTTCTAGCGGGCTCTTAGTCTCAAAGCGCGTCACGACGCCCACGATAGCGGAATTTTCGTATCCCGCGTCTTTTAGACGATTTAGCGCGAAAAGCGCGTCTTTTTGGCTTACGGCGATGATGAGCCCGCCGCTGGTCTGCGCGTCGAAGAGCAAAATTTCGTCGCCGTTAAATTTTACTACGTCGTTTCGCGCGCTGCCGTCCGTATCGCTTGCGGCTAAAATTTTATCGCCCGCGCGGCTAAAATTTTCTCCGCGCAAAGCGCTAAAATCTACGAATTTCTCGGCGAATTCACGGTTTTTGTAGCTACCCTCCGGTATTATGCCGAGCGCCGCCGCGCTTGCCGCCGCGCTTAAAATCGGCACTTCCCGCGCGAAAATTTCGAAATTTACGCGCTCGTTTAACATCTCGCTTAAATGCCCCAAAAACCCGAAGCCCGTAACGTCCGTAGCCGCCGATACGCTCACGCCCTCCATCGCGCGCACGGCGGCGAAATTTAACCGGCGCATCGTCTCGACCGCCGCTTCTATACCGCGTGCGTCAAGCATATCGGCTTTTAACGCCGTGCTTAAAACGCCCGTTCCCAGCGGTTTGGTAAGTATCAGCGCGTCGCCCTCGTTCGCGGCGTTATTACTCCAAAATTTACGCGGATCTACGCGCCCAGTCACGCTTAGCCCGTAGTAGGTCTCGGGCGTTTGTATCGTATGTCCGCCTACGATTACGCCGCCGCATTCGGCGACTTTATCCGCGCCGCCTGCTAAAATTTCGGCTAAAATTTCGCCGCTAAAATGACATCCGTCAAAACCCACGATATTTAGGGCGTTTATGACGCTGCCGCCCATCGCGAATACGTCGCTTAGGCTGTTTGCCGCCGCGATCTGACCGAATATAAACGGATCGTCCGCTACCGGCGTGATGAAATCGAGCGTCTGCACTAGCGCGAGATCGTCCGAAATTTTAAATACGCTCGCGTCTTCGTTGCTACCGACGTTTGAAAGTAAATTAGGATGAGCGAAATTTAACGCGCTAAGGCTTTTGTTTAGACCCGCCGGGTCAAGCTTAGCCGCTCAACCCGCCGCGCGCACGAATTTAGTAAGGCGTTTGTCGTTATAGATCATAATTTGATTTGCTCGTATTCGCCACATAAGCTTACGACTTCGTAGGCGTTAGTTATCTCGCCGACGGCTAGCTTATCGACTAATCTATAAGCCTCCAAGCAGCTGCCGCAGCTTAAAATTTTAACTCCCGCGCGCTCCAAGTCTTTTAGCGCGGCAAAGCTCGGATGCGCGCGATCGGCCGTCATCTTAACCGCTTCGTTTACGCAAATAACGGCGTAAGGCTTCTCTTGAAGCTGCATCAAAGCGCCTACAAATTTTGAAAGCAGCGTTACGCCGACGGCTCCGCTTCCGGCGCGTTCCTCGTTTAGATAGACGACCTTCTTACGAGCGCGGGTCGGCGGGCAAGTATAAAGGCTAGCGTCGAATTTTACGCCGGTTTCGCCGTTTTTAGTCGTTACGACTAGAAATTCGCCGCCCCCAAGCTCGCGAGCTTGGAATGTTTGCCCTTGCGAAGCAAGAAATCTAGGTACGTTTTCGAACGAAGCTTTGGAATTTAGTAAAATTTCCAAACTCTCACCTATTTTAAGCGTTTCAAGCGCGTTTTTTACGTTAATTACTGGTTGCGGGCATTCAAGATTTCTGCAATCGATTTGCATAGGATTTTCCTTAAATTATCGTTTTTACTCGCGCCGCGAGCCTAAAATTTACGTAGATTATAGCAGATTAAAGTTAAAATTAAAAAGAAAGACAAGGGTCGCGACGCTAAAATTCGCGCCGCGAGTAAAGCGGATTATTTGGCGTTTGAGACGAAATTTTTCTCTAACCAAGCCTGCGCGGCTTCGTAGCTTTCAAAACGTCCGCTTTTAGCCACTTGCGCTACGCCCTCGTAAAAACGAATGCGAATGCCGTCTTGGACGTTATCGATTTTGACGCGCGTAATGCGGTCTGCGTTTAGATAAACTCGGTCGTTTAATTTGATAAACATTTTTTCTCCTTTTAGTAAAGTATTTATAGTACGAAAATTTAGCTGTTTTTCGCGCCTATTTCGCGCAAAATTTTAAAAATTTCAAAGCGACTGTTACGAAGCGAAATTCGGCGAAATTTGCAGGTAGAATATGAAAAATTCGAATAACTCTATGCATCGAAATTCTTAAAATTTATGAGGCGAAATTAGGTCGTCTCGACTAGCTTACGGCAGTCGAAAAGACGTGTCGTATCGAGCTTAAGATTAAACGTCCGTCTTCGGTTGGCCAGAAAAACCCGTTTGCTACCGAATCGCCGAAATACGCTCCGCTTTTTGCGCTTATCAAGGCGCTAAATCGCTCGTGCGCCGCGAGCGAGCTACTTATCTAAAAATAACTCTTTAAACCGCTTGTTGGCAAAATCCTCGATATCGCGCTGCAACTGCTTATATGCGTTAATGAGCTCGTATGCGCGCGGATTTAGCGTAGTGCCCGCGCTCTCGCCGCCGCCTTGTTTGGTGTTAACCAGCTCTTCGTCCAAATTTTTAGCCAAAATTTGAAGATGCGTCCAGCATTTTTTATAATTCATCCCTAAAATTTCGGCGGCTTTTGATATCGAGCCCGTCTCGGCAATGATTTCTAGCACTTCGGTTTTGCCCTTGCCGAAAAGCAGCTCGCCCTCGGCGTTTTCTATCCAAGTCTTCGTTTTTACGATCATTTTTTTGCCTTTCTTTTCTTTAAAGCAGCCTAGCTGGCAATATTTTACGTCGATATTATAATCGCGCAGGGTCGAGCGGATCTTTTTTAACCCGGCGCCCAGGGCCGCTTCGCGCGCATCCGCGCAAAATATCCGTCCGCGCTCGTCGAGTTTGCCTTTTAGATCGCGATAGGTTAGCGCGCTTCCAAATTCCAGCGGTAGCTTGCCGAACTGTCCGAGCTCGCACGCGTCTATCCGCACGCCTATATCGCTTGCGGTTCGTCCGACCGCGCCTACGTCGCAGCCTAGTTTTGCTGCGATCTTAAACGCCGTACCGCAGTCGAGCTTGCCTTTTTCGTTTTTTAATTTTTCTATTAAATCTTCGATTTTAGCGCGAATTTCCGGCGAAATTTCAGACATAAATTCTCTCCTCGCCGCTATAAACGTTAAAATTTTCGCCTCGCGCGAAACCGCATAGAGTAAGGTTAAATTTTCGCGCGATTAATACGCCGAGGCTCGTAGGCGCCGTGCGCGATATTAGCGCCGGAACGCCGTTCATCACGGCTTTTACGACCATTTCGGAACTCAGCCTGCCGCTTACCATCAAAAAGCATTCGCTAAGATTTACTCCCGCAAGCGCGGCCTTGCCGACGGCTTTATCTATGGTGTTGTGCTGGGCGATGTCCTCGCCGATAAAATATCGCCCGTCTTGCGCGTAAATTTTAGCCGTATGCACGCAACCGGTTTGTTCGTAAAGCTCGCACTGCGTGTAAAATTCGCTCATCTGTCTCGAAATTTCGGCGCGTTTAAATTTTACGGCGCTTTTTATAGCCTTAGCCGCAAGCGCTTCCGGATCTATATTTGCCGTTACGCTTCGTCCGCAACCGCTAATTACGACGCTTTCAAAACTTAAATTTTCAATACTTTTTAAATTCGCGTTCGCCTCGATTTTAACGCTTAAAAAATCGTCCGCTAATTTTACGCTTTTAATATCTTCGTAGCTTGAAACTATATTTTCGCTCATTATATAGCCTACGGCAAGGGCGTCCAGATCGACGGGCGTCGCCATCATCGACGCGACTTTTTCGCCGTTTAAAATAACGTCGAATTTTATCTCTCGCACGAGAACGTCGTCGGTAATAAAATTTTCGTCGGCTTTAAATTTCGTGATTTTCGTAGTATATATAGGTTGCAAAATTTGCCTTAAAGAAAAGAAAGCCCGTCAAAGACGGGACTTTACTATTTTAGTTTTGGATAGACTTTTTCGTAATCGGAAACCGGAATTTGGTTTTTCTTGATTAGCTCTTGATACCAGTAGTGGTGAAGTACGTAAACTTCCTCTTCTTCCTTGTAGCCCGTAATCATCGACCAAATAGCGCCGTGAATAGCGATGGCCGCCATATAGATATGAACTAGGAAAAATACCGCGCACACGATACCAAGAACGTTATGCACGATCACGCTGATGCGTAATACCATAATCTGCGGTATACCGAACCAACCCGCTACGTCAGGAGTTTTAAAATCAAGGAAATACATAGCCGCGCCCGTTAGGATCATAATTAATCCGCCGGGAATCGCTACCCAAAACCACGCCTTTTGTCCAGCGTTAAATTTTCCCGCCGGAACACAGGCTTTTTTCTTTGATAAATATCCGCCTACGATTAGCATCCAGCGAATGTCGTAGATCGCGGGAAGCATCCTTTTAGTCCAATATAAAATCATCGGGCTAATAGCTATCGTAAATAAAACCGTCGCGATAACGTGCAAATTTTGCATCGTATCGACGAATACTCCGCCGCCGAACGCCGCTCCCCACATCATAATAATACCCGTCGGCACTAAAATAATCCAAGAAATCGCAGCCAGCCCGTGAGAAACGCGCTCGATAATATTAAACGCGTAAACCTTTTTACCGTCGTGGCTAAAATGCTTCGGTCCGACAATTAAAAAATGTAGCGCAAATGCCGCGATAACCGCTAAAATAATCGCTACTACGCCGTAAGCGAAGTAATCGTTACCCTGAATAAACGTGAAAAGCTCTCCTAGGCTACCCTCGTAACCCTTAATATTCTCGACCCTAGCGGAAGCCCATACGTTGCTATCGTATTGGTTTACGCCCGTAGGTCCTTGAATGGCAAAAGCGCTAATCGCGCAAGCGATAAAAGCTAAAAATACTTTCATACCCTATCCTTTGTGTAATACGCGATTTTCCAAGTCGGAGAGGTCTTGATGTCTTTAACTCCGTAACCTCTTGCGCTGACCCGATCATTGTAAATCTGCTCTATTATAGCAGATTCTCCCACAAGTAAAGCTTTGGTCGAACACATTGCGGCGCAAACCGGAACTTTTCCTTCCGAAATTCTGTTTTGACCGTATTCTTCCTGCTCGTCGTGAGTGTTGTCGGGAAGCGGACCGCCGGCGCACATCGTGCATTTATCCATCGAGCCCTTAGCTCCGAAGACTCCGTCTCTCGGGAACTGCGGCGCGCCGAACGGACAAGCGTATAAGCAGTATCCGCAGCCGATACAGATATCTTTATCGTGCAGCACGATACCGTCGTCTCTAATATAAAAACAATCGACCGGACAAACGAGCGAACAAGGCGCGTCGTTGCAGTGCATACACGCGATCGAAGTAGAAACCTCTCGTCCTTGCACGCCCTCGTTTAGCGTGATGACGCGGCGACGGCGCACGCCGATAGGCAGCTCGTGAGCCTCGTCGCACGCGATAGCGCAACCGTTGCAGTCGATGCAGCGATCGTTATCGCAGTAAAATTTTAATCTTTCATTATCGCTATATCCGCTCATTTTACGCCCTTTCTATGCGGCACAAACCGCCCTTAGTTTCCGGAATTTGCGTGTTTATATCGTATCCGTAGTTAGTTACCGTATTTGCGCTCTCGCCGACAGCAAACGGCTTAGTTCCGTCCGGGAAATTTCCCGTCATATCGACGCCTTGCATATATCCCGCGTAGTGGAACGGCAAGAAAATCATATCCGGTTTTACCGACGGCACTATGCGTGCGCGAACTTTAATCCTAGTTCCCTCAGGCGAGTAAATCCAAACGAAATCCCAATGTTTGATACCGTGTTTTTCCGCTAGTTCCGGATGGATATCCGCGAACATTTCAGGCGTTAAGCGGCAAAGATACTTGCTTGCGCGCGTTTCCATTCCCGCACCGCTGAAATTCACCAAACGCGCAGTAACCAAATTTATAGGGAAATCTTTGGCAAAATCTTTACTTTGCTGTAAGCTTTCGAATTTCGTATCGACGCGGTATTGTTTCGGCTTATCCTTAAAGCTCGGATATTTTTTGGCAAGATCCGTGCGCGGCGAGTGGATCGGCTCTCTGTGAAGAGGAATTTGATCCGCAAACGTCCAGACGATCGTCCTAGCTCGCGCGTTGCCGTAAGGAGCTATATTTTTTTCTAGACACTTAGTCGCGATTATATTGCTATCGTCCGTCGTCCAGCTAGCACCGATCCTTGCTTTTTCGTCCGCCGTTAGCGTAATGCCTAAAATTTTCTCGATATTATCCTTTTTAATTTCGGGATATCCGCCTTTTATAAAACTATCCGTAGGCGCGCTGCCGTCGGCTGCTAGCTGGTTAACGCCATTGTGCTCCAAACCGAAGCGATTTCTAAATCCCATTCCGCCTTCGCGAACGGATTTATGCGTATCGTAAAGTATCGGACTGCCCGGATGGTTTTCCGTCCAACACGGCCACGGAAGTCCGTAGTATTCGCCCTCTACCGGAGTTCCTGGTTTTCCTAAAAGCGTCTTCTCATCGAATTTATCCCAGTTTGCTTGGTGGCGTTTTAGACGCTCGGGCGTCCAGCCTGTCATGCCGATAGTTTTAATAATGTTTGCGATCTCGCGCGTGGCGGCCTCGGGCCACTCGATCTTGCCGTTTTCGTCTCTAATAGTGCGAGTTAGTTCGTCGTAATATCCTAATCGCTTTGCAAGCTCGAATAATAGCTCGTGATCGGGGATGCTTTCGTAAAGCGGAGCGCAAATTTGGCTTCTCCACTGACCGCTTCTATTAGTCGCTACGACCGTTCCGCTGGTTTCGTATTGCGTCGCGGCTGGGATTACGTAGACGTCGTCCGTTTTATTGGTAATTACCGCCGCATCGTTTACGAAAGGATCGACGCAAACTAATAATTCAAGCGCGTCTAGACCCTCTTGTACTTTTACCTGCTGCGCGGTCGAAGTAATGCCGTTTCCGATTACGACTAACGCTTTTAGGCTCTCGCCCGCATTGTCTATCGCGTCGTTACCGTTTTTACCGTTAAGCGAACCCGCCCACCAGCGAGCAAGCGAGAATCCCGGTTTGAACATCCATTCGGGCTGTATAAAATTCTTTTGCAGCCATTCAAAATCCACCTTCCACATCTTAGCGAAATATTTCCAGCTGCCTTCGTTTTTCGGATAATAACCGGGTAAATTGTCCGGCAAATTCGCCATATCCGTCGCGCCTTGAACGTTGTCGTGACCGCGCAGAATA
>NZ_CAJPMA010000020.1 GCF_905371695.1 uncultured Campylobacter sp.
TCATCGTTTTATTTGCCAATTTTTACGCCTTTCATAGAGTTTACTAACCAGCGCGATGCGGTTTTTTCTTATTTTCTCATCCTCGGCGTTTATCATTACGTTATCAAAAAATTTATCTATCGCCTCTTTTAGCCCGAATAGCTCGTTAAGCCTAGTTTTAAAATCGCTATCTTTCTTCGTAGCGGCGCTAAATTTTTCGTATAGCTCGCGCTCGGAAGCGTCCTTAAATAGCGACTCGTCGATCTCGCCCGCGCTTTGCTCTTTTACGATATTAGCAAGTCTCTTAAACGTCGAGAAATTTTCCTTAAACTGCGGCGCGGCAACTACTTCGCTCATTGCCTTAATCGCCTCGCAAAGCCCTAAAATTTCGCGCCTACCGCTATTTATGCATGCTTTTACGATTGATGGATTAACGTCGAAAAACGTATAAATTCGCTCGATTATAAACGCTTCAAGTGCGCTTATATCAAAGCTTTTATAGCCGCTCGCAAGCGCCCCCAGTACCTCTTTAACGTCGAATTTTAGTCCGTGTGCGAGGGCGATTTTTATCACGCCGTTCGCCGCGCGGCGGAGCGCATACGGATCTTTCGTACCGCTCGGGATTTTGCCGACGCTAAATAGTCCCATTAGCGTATCGAGTTTATTTGCCAGCGCCACTACCGCGCTAAATACGTTAGACGGGCAAGCCGCATCCTCGCCGTTGGGTAGATATTGCTCGCGGATCGCCGTTACGACCGCCTCGCTCTCGCCGCGCGCATGCGCGTAATATGCGCCCATCGTGCCTTGCAGCTCGGTAAATTCATAAACCATCTGCGTAGTAAGATCGGCTTTCGAGAGCATTATCGCGCGCTCTATCAGCGCCTCGTAGCCCTCTCCCGCTTGCGCTTTAAGCTCGCTCGCGTAAAGCCTTGCCAGCACGCGCGCTACCGCCGCTTCGCGAAGTTCTTTTTCGTATAGGCTGCCGAGCTCCTTTAAGTAAATAATGTTTTTAAGTTTTTCGGGACCGAACTCGGCTTTAAGGTCGCTTCGCCAGAAAAACATCGCGTCGCTAAGCCTTGCGCGAAGTACCTTTTCGTTGCCTTTAATAATTAGCGCGTAATCGCGCGTAATCGCATTTGAGACGACCACGAACGCGTTATTTAGCTTACCGTCTTTAAAAACCGGAAAATAACGCTGATTTTCCTTCATCGACGTAATAATTACCTCGCTAGGTACTTCTAAAAATTCTTCCTCGAATTTGCCCAAAAGAGCCGTCGGATACTCGGTGATCGCGACGACTTCGTTTAGTAGATCCTCGTCTATCTCGATGCTTACGCCGTTTGCGGCTTCTATTTGCTTAAATTCGCTCAAAATTTTAGCGCGTCTTGCGTCCGCGTCTAAAATCACGCCGATTTTATCCATAGCGCTAAAATAATCTCGCGCGCTAGGCACGGCGAATTTCTCGTAACTAACGCTTCTGTGCTGAAAAATATCGTTCGAGCTTTCTATGCCGAATTTGTTAAATTTTAGCGCTTCGCTTCCTAAAATCGCAAGCAAAGAGCGCACCGGCCTTATAAATTCAAACTCGCCCGTCCCCCATCTCATCGACTTCCCGAAATTTAGCGAAAGCAAAAATTTCTCTATCATATCGCCGATTACCGCGCGGCTAGGCTCGCCGGCTACGCGCTTTTCATAGTAAAGCACCTCTTTGCCGTCAATCTCTTTAAATTTTAACTCGTCCTCGCCAATACCGCATTTTGCCGCAAAGCTCGCCGCCGCCTTGCTCCAAACGCCGTCTTTTAGAGCTACGGATTTAGGCGCGCCTATCATCTCTATCGTCGCGTCGTCTTGTTTTTCGCTAAAATTTTCGTGCCAAAACGTTAGCCTGCGCGGCGTGTAGTAAAATTTAAACTCGCTTTTTAAGCGATACTCGCAAAGCACGGCTTCCCATTTTGCTCTGATATTTGGCAGCTCTCTTAAAAATGGGATCGCCGGTAGCTCTTCAATGCCGATTTCAATTAGTAATTCTTTCATTTTTTACTCTCTTTTTTTGAATTTTTCATCGCTCTTTTCCTCTCTCTTTCTTGCGTTTGCAGCGCTACTCCGCGCAGCATAAAAACTAAAAATAACGCAAACGCGCCGATCATTAAAATATCTAAAATTTTCATTTTCGCTCGATATAAAGCTGTTTTTCGCCTTTGTAGCTCTTAACGAGCGCGCCCGAAAAGCTTACGTTTTTAGTATCGTAAATGCGCCCACTCGGGCTATAAACGCGAATTTTTCCTTGCGGCGAGATCAAATACCCGCTTTTTACTTCGCCGAAAATTTCATCGATTACGTCGCCGTCTCTGGCTTCGCTTAGTCGGTTTGCGCTTAGCATAAAAGCGCCGGGTTCTACGACGTCCCGAATTTGCCTTATCTCGTAGCTTGCTACTTCAAGCGCGTCTTTGTAAATTTTGGTTTTAGTTACTAAAACGTCTAGCATCTGCCCTAGCGCTAGCTTATTTTGCGGGTCGAATACGTAAATTCCGCGGTGATTGCTCGCTAATACGAAGCCGTTTTTATCCTTGTAAACCACCACCGCGCGGTTTAGAAAAAAAGGCGTTTTTTGAGGCGCGGCAAAGATATCGTCCACGCTTGCGGGACTATACTCGCTACCGCTTGCGGGCGCTTGTTTTACGTCTTCTTGCGGCGCGTCGTTATCACCTTTTACGCCGAAAATTTTCTTAAATAAAGATACGTCCTCTCGCGCCGGCTCGGTAGAGAGCTTAAATTTTAGCGCAAAATGATCCGAGTACGCGCTTTTGCCGTTTTCTAGCCTATTTTTGCCCTCGCTATCAAGCATAAATTTAGGTTTAAATACCTCGAAACTACCTTTAACGTAGCTCATCCCGGCGCCGTCTGCGACGAAAAATTCGGGCGCTAGCAAGACGTGGTCGATCGCGCTTTTTTTGTTTCCGACCTGATGAGAATAGCGCTCGCTAGCTTCTAAAAATTCCCATAAATCGACGAAACCGCCCGTTTCTATAATCTTATTTAGTAACGAACGCGAGCCGTAGGGCGTATTAAAATCGCCCAAAACCACGGCGTTTTTCACGTCTCTAATCGCCGCTCTTAACGTACGTTCGGCCTTTTTTTGTTTGGCGACGCCGTTTTTATACGCCGGAAAATGATTAACGAAAACGCTAAAATTTTTGCCTTCCGTCTCAAAATCTACTCGTAAAATATTACGCGTTTTGACGTTAGAAACGACGAAATTTTGCGTATACGTCGGGCGAATCTTAGAGATTAGTCCAAGTCCTACGGGCGCGTCTTTTCCGCCGCTAAACACGACGTATTTATACTGCGTGCCGCTAGCTAGCTCTTTTAAGACGCTTTCGTTTTCTATCTCTTGAAGCGCGATAATATCGGTATTTAGCGCCAAAATCGCCTCTTTTACGCGCGAAATTTTAGCGCTCGCCGCCGCACAATCCCACTCACCGCCGCCTACTCTAAAATCGTCGTATTCGCTGCCGTCGTTTTTACAGTCGAACAAATTTTCGACGTTATAAGTAGCGATCTCTACTTGCGCGCTAAAAACCGCCGTTACGAATAAAAAAACCAGCGCCGTTACGCGTCTCAAATTTCTCCCCTAAAATCAAATTTTTCGATATTTTGACGGATCGCCTCATAGGCTACAATACCCGCGCTCATCGCCAAATTTAGGCTTCTACCGCGTTTACCCATAGGAATGGTTATCATATTTTTTTCATTTAGCCTCATTAGCTCTTGCGGCAGTCCCGTGCTTTCGCCGCCGAAAAATATAAAATCGCCCGCCCTAAATTCCGCTTCGTAATAAAGCCTGTTCGTTTTCGTCGTAGCAAAGAAAAACCGCTCTTTATAAGCTATGTTGCTAGCTAAAAAATCGTCCAAGCTCTCCCAAATAACGGGATTGAGCGCTTTCCAGTAATCAAGCCCCGCGCGGCGCACCGCCTTTTCGTCAAGAGAAAAAACGGTCGGTTTTACGATGTGAAGCGTAAGATTAGCATTTACGCACATTCTGCCGATTGCGCCAGTATTTTGCGGGATTTGCGGGCTTACGAGAACGATATTAAACATTAAAGCGGGAGTTCCTAATCTATAAATTAAGGCTTGATTTTACCTGAATTCGGCTTAAATTTACGCGCTGCCGAGCGCGTTTTTAAAAATTCCTCAATCGCCGCGTTTTGACGAGCGCGTATCTGCTGGCCTATCGCCGCGCCCGTAAATCCTTGCGCCAAAATTTCGCTCACGCTAATCGCGGGAGAAAATTTTCGTTCGTAAATATTAAGCTCTTTCGCCGCTTTTATCCTACCTTCGTTATAGCATCCCAGCCATGAATTTAACGGCATTTCAAGCGAAATTTCAAGCAGTCGCCTAAGGCTAGGCTCGCCCGCGCAAACGGGCTGCTTTTTAACGGATAAGAAGCTTTTAGGCAAAGCCAGATCGAAAACTATCTTATCTACGTTCGCGCCGAATTTTTGAGCCGCCAAATACAAAAACAGCCGCTCGTCCGCTATAAATTTTCGCGCATTTTTAAGCTCTTGCTTAAAATTTTTAAGCTCTTGCTCGCTTAAATCTAAACCGAAAAACCGCTTTAAAAGCCCAAGCTCGTAAAGATACTCCGCCCCGACGTCAAGGTGCGGCGCGTGCATAAATTTTACTAGCTCCGCAGCTATTCTGTCGCGGCTTAAAAAGCTAAGATTTAGCGTTTTCATAAGCTCGATCGTCTGCGGTGCGATCGCGAAATTTAGCCTTGCCGCAAACTGAATTCCGCGCAAAACGCGAAGCGCATCCTCACAAAATTTCTCATTATCTACGTGGCGCAAAACGCTAAGCGCTATATCCCGTTCCCCGCCCCAGCAATCAACGAGCGAACCGTTAAAAATATTTATCATCATCGCGTTAATCGTAAAATCCCGCCTCATCGACGCTTCGCGCTCGTCGTTGCAGTATTTTACGCTAAAATCTCGGTGGCGCTCGCCGGTTTTACTCTCTATCCTAGGAAGCCCTAGGTCGAAATTTTTAAATTTATAAATAAAGTAGCTTTTTCCGACGCAGTTTGCGCCGATTTTTTGCATTAAGGCGTCGAAATTTTGAGGGGAGACGTCGTAAATTTCGACGTCGTAGTCGCTGCATTCGCGCCCAAGCAGTAAGTCGCGCACGTAGCCGCCGACTAGATAGGCACGTTTCGTATAAGGCGCAAGTAGCGCCCTAATCTCTTTAAATTCGCTATTTTGACAAATTTTCGAGGCGATTTTCGACATTTGCAAGCGTAAATTCTAAAAATTTAAGAGTAAGTTCTAAACGCTCGTCGAGCCTTTGTCTAGGCATCTCGTTTAGCCCCGCGAAAAGCACCTCTATACGCTCGCGCAAATTTTTTAAAAAGGTAGCTTCGGAGCTGATTATCTCGCCGTTCTCGCCGAATTTTACCGCGCCTTGCGGCGGCTGAGCGGTTATAGCGGCGTCGCTTGGGGCGCCCGGCTTAAAGTCCTCGTCTATTTTAAGCTCGTCGAACATGCTTAAAATTTCGGCTTTTTCGTCTTTTTTATCCGAAATTTTAGGCTCAATTTCTTCTACTTGCTCTAAAATTTCGCTTTGCGCCTTAATCTCGTTTTCGCGCGGAGTCGTTAAATTTTCTATCTTTTCAAGCTCGGCGCTCACTTCGTCGATCGCGATTTTAGCGATATCTTCTAGATTCATAACTTCACCAACCATCTTTTAAATTCCACGACCTCTTGCGGCGTGCTCATGTTTATGAAAAATTCCTTCATCTGCTCGTTTTGCGCCGCGCGCGGCTTTCTAAGCCCGCTAAGCCGTCTAATCGCCGCTAGCGCGTCCTTGTTCGCGGGATCGCTTTTTAGGATATTTTTATACACTTCCAACGCGTCGTCCATAAGCCCTTGCGACTCGCAGATTAGCGCTTCGGTAACCGTATTTCTCATTATTTTATAAATCCCGCGATCGCATCGCCCATCTCGCCCGTCGTGCATAGCTCTTTGGCTCCGTAAGCGGCTATATCTTTCGTGCGGTATCCTTGCGCTAACGCCTCTTTAACCGCGGATTCGATCGCTTGCGCCGCGCCGTCCTCGTTTAGCGCGTACCTAAGCATCATCGCCGCGCTTAAAATCGTAGCGACCGGATTTGCGATGCCCTGCCCCGCGATGTCGGGTGCGCTGCCGTGTATAGGCTCGTAAATTCCTACTTTGCCGCCGATACTAGCGCTTGGAAGCATTCCGATAGAGCCTACGACCATGGCAGCCTCGTCGCTTAAAATATCGCCGAATAAATTTTCGGTTAAGATTACGTCAAATTGCGCGGGATTTCGCACGAGCTGCATCGCGGCGTTATCGACGTACATAAACTCTAATTTTACGCTAGGATAGCCTTTGGCTACTTCGCTAACGACCTCGCGCCAAAGTTGGCTCGTTTCTAGCACGTTCGCCTTATCGACCATGCAAACTCTTTTTTTGCGTTTCATCGCCGCTTCAAAACCGATCTTTGCTATACGCTCGATCTCGGCGCGAGTGTAGGTCATAGTGTTAAACGCGTCGTTTTCGCGTTTTTCGCGCGGCTGCCCGAAATATATGCCTCCCGTTAATTCGCGGACCACCAAAATATCGACGTTTTGTAAAATTTCGGGTTTTAGCGTGCTCGCGTCCGCCAGCTCGTCGTAAATCGTCGCAGGACGCAAATTCGCGTAAGTCTCAAGCCCTTTGCGAAGTTTAAGCAGCCCGCTTTCGGGACGTTTGTCGCGCGGCAAGTTGTCCCATTCGGCTCCGCCTATGGCGCCGAAAAGCACCGCGTGAGAATTTTGGGCGCTAGCAAGCGTTTCGCTAGGTAGCGGCTCGCCGAATACGTCGTAAGCCGCGCCACCCATAAGCTTATAATCGTAATCTAACGAAAAGCCGAATTTCTCGCTTACGGCGTCTAGAACCTTAATCGCCTCGTCCACGATCTCGGGTCCGATACCGTCGCCTTTTATTACGCAAATTTTATATCTTTTCATCGCTATTCCTTAAATTTTGCTTTTCGAGTATTCTATTAGGCCGCCGGTTTTTAAAAGCTCTTGCATAAAAGGCGGAATCGGATGAAATTTATACTCTTTACCGTCGGTTAAATTTTTAATCGTTCCCGCGTCCAGATCGATTTTTAGCTCGTCGCCTTGCGATATCTGCTCGGTATCGTTTATTTCAAGGATTAAAAGTCCCGTATTAAAGCTATTTCTATAAAAAATCCTAGCAAAGCTCTTAGCCACGACCGCGCCTATGCCCGCGGCTTTTAGCGCCAAAGGAGCGTGCTCGCGCGAGCTGCCGCAGCCGAAATTTTCGCCCGCTACGATGATATCGCCCGCCGAAATTTTCTTGCTAAATTCAGGATCGGCGTCCTCCATGATATGAGTAGCTAAAATTTTCTCGTCGGAGGTGTTTAAATAGCGTGCGGCGATAATAATATCCGTATCGATATTATCGCCGAATTTCCATACTTTGCCTTGTTTCATTTGCTTGCCTTTTTAAAAATTTAAGGCGATTTTATCAAAACAAAACTAAATAATTTATCAAGTAGCCCTTAAAAAGCCGCATCTATCGCCTGGCAAATCGTATGAACGAAAAATATGTGCATCTCTTGAATGCGCGCCGTATCGCTTGAAGGTACGACTAAATTTATATCGCAAAGCTCGTTCATCGCGCCCCCGCCTTTGCCGCTAAACCCGAGCGTTTTTATACCGCTTTTACCGGCGAATTCAAGCGCGTTTAAGACGTTTTTGCTATTTCCGCTGGTCGAAATCGCGACGAGTAAATCGCCCTTCCGCCCGAGCGCTTCTAGCTGTCGCGAAAAAACTAAATCGTAGCCGTAGTCGTTACCGATAGCAGTAATCGCGGAGGTGTCGGTAGTTAGCGCGATACCGGCAAGCGCCCTGCGCTCGGTCTTATATCGTCCCGTAAGCTCGGCCGCTAAATGCTGCGCGTCCGCGGCGCTCCCGCCGTTTCCGCAAATTAAAATTTTACCGCCGCTTTTTAGCGTATCAATCGCCGTTTCGCACGCGCGCGCTAAAATTTCCTCTAATTGCGCCGTTTTTTGCAGCGTCTGTGAATGCGCGTCAAATTCAGCCCTAATCATCTCGTTTACTTGCATTTTCTATCCTTTTAATAATCGACGTCGTGCTCTTACCCTCTATGAATTCTACTAGCCGCACGTCGCTTACGATATTGGAGCCTACAACCTCTTTGCCTGCGTAATCGGCGCCTTTTACTAAAATATCGGGGCGTAGTTTTTCGATTAAATTTAGCGGCGTATCCTCGTCAAAGACTACGACGTAATCGACGAATCCGAGCGAGCATAAAATATTTGCCCTGTCAAGCTGCGAATTCACCGGGCGAGCCTCGCCTTTTAGCCTTTTTACCGAAGCATCGGAGTTTAGCCCTACGACTAAAATATCGCCGAAATCGCGCGCTTTGGCTAAATATTTGACGTGTCCGGCATGTAAAATATCAAAGCAGCCGTTGGTAAATACGAGCTTTTTCTCGCCTCTACGAGCCAAAATTTCCGCTACTTCGTCGGCGCTTTTTAATTTATACTCGAAATCAGCACTCGCTCGGCTTCGCAAAAGCTCTTCTATCTCGCTAAAATTCGCCGTGGCGCTTCCGGTTTTGGCCACTACTACCGCGGCGGCTAAATTCGCCGTTTTTATAGCTTCTTTAATGTCTTTTCCGGTAGCTAGCATATAACCTAGCATAGCAAGCACCGTATCTCCAGCACCCGTTACGTCAAACACCTCTTTGGCTTTGGCCGCAAAAATTTCAAGCTCCCGCTCGAAAAGCGCGATGCCGTTTTCAGAAAGCGTAATGATGGAGTATTTTAAATTTAGCTCGTATTTTAGCGTTTTTATCGCCGCTTTTAAGCTATCTTCGTCTTTGATTGAAATTTTAGTAGCCTCGCTCGCCTCTTTTTTATTAGGCGTTAGCAAAGTCGCGTTTTTGTATTTTGAATAATCTTTGCCTTTGGGATCTATTAGCACGGGTATGTTTAGCTTATTGCACGCGTTTATTACGCGCTCGCACAGACTTTTAGTCAAGACGCCCTTGCCGTAATCGCTAAGCAAAACGGCGCCGAAATTTTCTAAATTTCGCTCTATCTTTTCAAAAAGCTCGCCCTCTATTTTTATATCGTCCGCGCTTTCTTTGTCAAATCTTATTACCTGCTGATGAGACGCCATAATGCGGCTTTTTATCGAGCTTTCTCTATCTTTTTGAATAAGCAGCGACGACGTATCGGCGTTTATATTTTTAAGAGCGTTTTTTATTTTCTCGCCGGCCTCGTCGTCCCCTAGCACGCTAGCTACGCTTACGCTAGCGCCTAGTTGGACTAAATTTCGCACTACGTTACCCGCGCCGCCTAGCAGATAGCTCTCTTTTTGCACCTTTACTACCTGCACGGGCGCTTCGGGCGAAATTCTATCGCACGAGCCCCAAATGTAGTGATCTAACATTAAATCGCCAACGACTAAAATTTTAACCATTTATCTCTTCCTTAAAAATTCGCCTAATTTCCGGTAAATAGTCTCTTATGCCCTCTTCTAAGCTCCATTTACTCTCGTATCCTAGCGCCTCTTTCGTAGGATTAACGTCTGCTTGCGTATGAAACTGATACGAGCCTACGTAAGGGTTAGGAACGTATTCGTTGCCTAGATCTACGCCGATTTCTCGCTGCAAAATATCGGCGATATCTTGAAAGCTTCGCGCGTTTCCGGTGGCTGCGTTATACACGCCGCTTTTTGCGTCGAGCGCCTTTAAATTCGCCTCGATAATATCTTTAATATAGACGAAATCGCGCTTTATCTCGTCGCTTTTTTCAAAAAGCCTAGGCGTCTTACCCGCTAAAATTTGCAGTCCGAACTGCAAAATCATCGACGCGGTCTTGTTTTTAAAAAACTCGCCCTTGCCGTAGACGTTAAAATATCTAAGCCCTATTACGCTAACGCCCCTCGCGGCATAAATTTTACCGATATTATCCATCGCCAGTTTGCTAAATCCGTAAGCATTATTAGGCGCTTCGCACTCGCCTACTTTTTGCGGGCTTTTGGCGTTGCCGTAGGTAGCGCCCGAGCTTGCGTAGATCATTCTAGCGCCCGTATTTTCGCAAATGTCAAGCAAATTCACGAACGCGTTTACGTTGGTTTTTATTAGCTCGTCTTGCTCTCTAACCGTCGTATCAGAAATCGCCGCTTCGTGATAAATTACGTCCGGAGCGAATCTTCGTATCTTTTCGAGCGTATTTTCGTCGTTGATGTCGCCCGCGTAAATTTCGCCTTTGAAGCCCAGCAAATTTTTAAAATGACCGAAGCTTTTTAAATTTCCGTTGCTAAACGTCTCTTCGCTTCTAAATTTATCCACCGCCAAAACGCTGGTATTTTTAAAATTTTCGTCAAAATAATGCGCTAGCGCCGAGCCGATAAACCCCGCCGCGCCGGTGATTAGTACCTTTTTTCCGTCTAAGTTCATATCTCGTCCTTTATGGTTTCGTAAATTTGTCTTACGCTTTTAAAATTTACGCCGTCTATTAAAAATTTTCGCCCCACTCCCGCAGCAATAGCGGCGTCCATATCGCTTTGTTTATCGCCGATCATTATCGAGCGCTCTAAATCTACGCTAAATTTTTTAGCCGCGTCAAGTATCATTTTAGGGCGCGGCTTGCGGCACTCGCAATTATCCTCGGGCGCATGCGGACAGAAATATACCTCATCTATCGTAACGCCGCGCTTTTTAAACTCGCCCAGCATAAATTCGTTTAAAATTTCAAACTGCCGCGCCGTGTAGTAGCCGCGCCCGATGCCTGATTGATTGGTAATTACGATGAGCTTGTATCCGCGAGCGCTAAAATTCGCTAACGCTTCGAATATCCCTTCGCAAAATTTAAAATTTCGCGCCTCGTAAACGTAGCCTAAATCCTCGTTTATAACGCCGTCTCTATCTAAAAATAACGCTTTTTGCATGGCACGATTATAACCGCTTTTTCTTTCGTAATTAATTAAAGCTTGCGGATTTTGGCGATTTCGTCGCGCAGCGCCGCCGCCTTCTCAAACTCCAGCTGCGCCGCGGCTTCCAGCATCTGTTTTCTCAGCTCTTTTATGATACTCGCTCGCTCGGCGGCAGGCATTTTTTCTAGATTTGCACCTTTTCTCAAGATCTCCGTGCCGTCCTCGACGTGCAGGCTCTCCTCGATGTTTCGGCTGACCGAGCGTGGCGTGATACCGTGGGCGCGGTTGTATTCGTCTTGCATCTTGCGGCGCGCTAGCGTCGTATCCATCGCTTCTTGCATGGATTTGGTGATCTTTTTGGCAAACATCAGCACTCGGCCGTTTACGTTTCTAGCCGCGCGCCCCATCGTTTGGATTAGACTCGTCGTCGAGCGCAAAAAGCCCTCCTTATCGGCGTCCATGATAGCTATGAGGCTAACCTCGGGCAGGTCAAGCCCCTCTCTGAGCAAATTTATGCCGATGAGCATATCAAACTCGCCCCCTCTTAGCCCGCGGATGATCTCGTTTCGCTCGACGGCGTCGATGTCTGAGTGCATGTATTTGACCTTGATACCAAGCTCGGTGTAGTAGCGGCTGAGCTCCTCGGCCATCTTTTTGGTGAGCACGGTGACTAGCACGCGCTCGTTTCTCTCGATGGTTTTTTTCGCCTCGTCAAATAAAATTTCCACCTGATTTTCGCTGTCTTTTATCTCGATTAAGGGATCAAGCAGCCCGGTCGGACGTAAAATTTGCTCGTAGACGTGGCTGCAGCTTAAATTTATCTCGTATTCGTTTGGGGTCGCCGAGACGAAAAGAAATTTGGCGCGTTTGTTTATAAACTCGTCAAATTTAAGCGGACGGTTATCAAGCGCGGATGGGAGACGAAATCCGTACTCCACCAGCACCTCTTTGCGGCTGCGGTCGCCCGCGTACATCCCGCGAAACTGCGGCAGGCTCACGTGGCTTTCGTCCACGATGACTAGGTAGTCCTTGCCTCCTAGCTCGAAATAATCAAACATCGAGTACGGCGTCTCTCCCGCCTTTTGCCCGGTTAGGTGGCGCGCGTAGTTTTCTATGCCCTTGCACATGCCCGTGCTACTCATCATCTCTAGGTCAAATTCCACTCGTTGTTTTAGGCGCTGCGCCTCGACGAGCTTGCCCTGCTCGTTAAATTCTTTTAGCCGCTCTTCTAGCTCCTCCTCGATCTGTTTGATGGCGATTTTTAGGCGATCTGCGCCTACGATAAACTGACTGGTCGGGTAGAGGATAAATTTTTTCAGGTCGTGTCTTTTTTTGTTTTCCAGCACATCCAGGCTATACATCGTCTCGATCTCGTCACCGAAAAACTCGATCCTAAACGCCTCGTCGTTAAAATACGCGGGATATACGTCCACCACGTCGCCGTTTACGCGAAAGTCGCCGCGGTCGAAATAAACGTCGTTTCGCTTGTATCCCATATCTACTAGCTTTTGCAGTAGCGCGCGCTGGTTGATTTTATCGCCGACGTTTAGGTATGCGACCATGCCTTGGTATTCGCTAGGGTTACCCAGGCCGTAGTTGGCCGACACCGACGCCACGCACACGACGTCGTCAAAGCTAAGCAGACTCGCCGTCGCAGATAGGCGCAGACGCTCGAGTTCTTCGTTTACGGAGCTGTCTTTTTCGATGAAAAGGTCTTGGCGCGGGATGTAGGCCTCTGGCTGATAGTAGTCGTAGTAACTGATGAAATACTCCACGTGATTTTTAGGGAAAAAGCCCTTAAATTCGCTATAAAGCTGCGCGGCGAGGGATTTGTTGTGCGTCATTATTAGCGTGGGCATATTTAGCTCTTTTATCACGTTTGCCATCGTAAAGGTCTTGCCCGAGCCCGTGACGCCTAGAAGCGTTTGGTATTTATTGCCCGATCTTACGGATGCGACGATATTAGCGACTGCGCGGGCCTGATCCTCGCTCGGGCTAAATTTGGACGAAATTTCAAATTCGCTCATTTTGCTACATTCCTTAAAATTTCTAAAATTCCGCGCATTTTAGCGAAATTTTATAAAATTTCTTAGATGAATTTTAGCCTCGTCGTGTTAGAATACTACTTTTATACCACGCAAAAGGAATAATAATGTTTGACGACGAAGTAGGACTTAGCACGCTTGCCGATAAAGTAAATGATCTAATTTCAAAATACGACGAATTAAGCCGCGCAAACGAAGAGCTACACAATCAAGTAATTACGCTAAAAGCGCAGAACGAGGCAAAAACAAATCAAATCATGCGCCTTGAAGAGGAGTTAAATAAGAAAAATAGCGAAGCCGACGACGTTCTTAAAAAGATCGAGGCGGTTTTAGGCAAATAATGAAGCAGATCACGCTTACGATTACTTCGCGAGATTATACGATCACGCTTGACGACGAATTCGCCGAAGTTTTCAAACGCGACTGGCAAAAATTTATGGGCGGCCAGAGATTTTTAGAACCCAAAGATTTAATAAACGCGTTCATAGAAAAATGCCACGAGGTCTATAATAACGAAAAAACGATACGAAAAATAACCAAAGGCGTGGATAACGCCTTACAAAAAAAGGAAAAGATATGAAAATTAAAAACGGCTTTACGATGATAGAGCTTGTATTTGTCATAGTTATATTAGGAATTTTGGCAGGTATCGGCTTACCTAGACTTTTGGTTAGCAGAGACGACGCTACCCTAACGAGAATCCGCGCCGATATAGCGAGTATTCGCGGCGGGATTTCAAACGCTTATAACGGGAATTTGATGCTAGGCAATCCGTCCTATCCAAGCACGCTTGATAGCGGCGGTAAGCTATTTGGCGCAATACTTAGCTCCGGCGTAACCGGCGGTCGCGAAGGATGGAGCGGAGGAAATCCAAGCTATATTCTAAAAGCTATCGGCAAACAAACTACCTTTACGTATGATTCGGGTAACGGAACTTTTACTTGCCCGGATACGAACGAGCTTTGCAAAGAACTACAATAGTTTAATTAATGTTTTATTACTTAGTTGCGTTTAGCGGGCGAAATTTAGCCCCGCTAACCTACCGTTCGCAACGAAAATTCGAAATTTTTAGCGCCGTGAGCGCGCCGCTCCAAGGTAAAATTTTAGGCGGATTTATCGTAGGCGAGTGCGAAGCTCCAACGTTTAAAACTCTTGAAATTTTAGCCCCCGCGCCCTATCTTTTAACTCCGCTTCAAATAGAACTCTCAAAATTTATCGCGCATTACTATACCTGCGAGATAGGCGTAGCGCTAGCGCTTTTCGAGCCGCAGAAAATGGAACGAAATTTATCCGAGTCACAGAGCGAAATTCCTACCGCAAATTTTAAAATTCCGAATTTAAGCGCCGAGCAACAAGCCGCGCTTGATTTCGCGCAAGAGCGTAAAACTAGCCTAATCTTCGGCGACACGGGAAGCGGCAAAAGCGAAATTTACATAGCGGCGATCGCAGAAATTTTAAAACGCGGCGAACAGGCTTTGTTTTTAATGCCCGAAATTTCGCTCACTCCGCAAATGCAAAAGCGTTTGGAAAGCTTTTTCGGTAGCGCCGTAGCCGTCTGGCACTCTAAAATTTCGCCCAAAAAAAAAGAACAAATTTTAAGCGGTATCGCGGACGGGCAGATCCGCCTAATCGCGGGCGCGCGCTCGGCGCTATTTTTGCCCCTATCTCGCCTAGCGCTAATCATCGTAGACGAAGAGCACGACGACAGCTACAAAAATACTGGCTCGCGCCCGCACTACAACGCGCGCGATTTGGCGCTATTTGCGGCGAGCAAATCGCGCGTGCGCGTAGTGTTAGGCTCTGCGACGCCCAGCGTAACCAGCTTTGCAAAACAGCCGCATTTTAGGCTAAAAGGCACGTTTTTTAAAGGCTCGAAAACTTTTATCTTCGACGAGAGCGAAACGGGCGTTAGTCAAACTCTAAAAGACGAACTCGCTCGCTGCTTAGCGGCTAAAAAACAAGCCGTGATCTGCCTGCCTACGCGCGCGAATTTTAAATATTTGGAGTGCAAAGAGTGCGGTCATACGATCAAATGCCCGTTTTGCAGCGTCGGTATGAGCTTTTATAAGCGCGCAAACGCCCTAAAATGCCAGTATTGCGATTACCGCGCGGCTGTGCCTAGCGCGTGCGAGAAGTGCGGCAGCGAGATGATCGAGGCGCACAGGATCGGCACTAGCGAGCTGATCGAGCGGCTACAAAGCGAGTTTGCGGGCGCTCGCATCGCAAAATTCGACCGCGACGAGATTACCACGCAAAACAAGCTTGAAAAGACGCTTAAAGCCTTTAATGCGGGCGAGATCGACGTGCTGGTAGGTACACAGATGCTAAGCAAAGGTCACGACTACCACGGCGTCGCGCTCGCGGTGGTTACGGGGCTTGACGAGCTGCTAAATTTCCCTGATTTTCGCGCAAGAGAGCGCACGCTGGCGCTCGCCATGCAAGTGGCTGGCAGAACGGGGCGCGCGGGCGAAGGACGCGTGCTAATACAAAGCCGGCGGCGCGAATTTTTCGAGCGCTATATAAACGACTACGACGCATTTTTACTAGACGAAACGAGTTTTAGAGAAGGACTTTATCCACCGTTTGTGCGGCTGCTGCGCGTCGTGGTGTCGCATAAAAACGAAGGCGCGGCGAGAGATCTTACGTATAAATTAGTCGAGCGGCTTGAAATTTTACGCGCGAAAATCGAAGACAAAACGCCGCTTGAAATCGTCGGCTACGGCAAGTGCGGCATCGAGATGATAGGAGCGAAATTTCGCTACGAAATACTTTTGCGCTGCGTTTCGCACGCTCCGCTCATAAAAGCCGCTCGCATCTGCGCCGCACACGGCTTTGACGTCGATATAGATCCGATAAATTTTTCGTAGTATTCTTATTTCTAGGACTTAAACATAACTAAATTTTTATTTGTGATAATGTTTATCTTTTTTAAGCCTATTTTTATACGATTTAATTATAATCGCGTTATAATTTTATCTAGCTTTAAACATACGGCCTAGTTAAAATTATAAAGATTATCTTAAAGGAACTTAATGCAAAAATTTTTACAAGCCCTAGCAGGCTCGCAAAAATATTTCGTAAACTACGTTAGCGTCGCGATTTTCATCGTGATGGCGTGGATAGGCGGACTCAAAGTCGTACAATACGAGGCCGACGGCATCGTGCCGTTTGTAACCAACAGCCCGTTTTTTAGCTACATGTATAGCAAAAAAGATATCGTAGATAACGGCAAGGGCAAAATGGTCGCCGAGTACAACCTACACAAAAACCCGGAAGGCTTGGTCGTGCCTAAAAACATCGAGTGGCACAAACAAAACGGTACTTACGCTGTTTCGTATTTGATCGGCGCGATGATCTGCACTATCGGTACGCTCGTGCTGCTTGGCATCTGGTTCCCTAAACTAGGGCTTATCGGCGGGCTGCTGACGTTTGGCATGTCTATCGTAACGCTTAGCTTTTTGATAACGACGCCTGAGACTTGGGTGCCGAATCTAGGCAATCCGGCGCTCGGTATCACTGAAAGCCCTAATCACGGCTTCCCGTATCTATCGGGTGCCGGACGACTGGTGCTAAAAGATATAATAATGTCTGCTGCGGGGCTAATCGTAGCCTCAAATGCGGCACGCAGGCTTTTGGAGTGCTGCAAAAGCTGCGCAGGTAAGTAAAATTGCGGATTTTAGCGAGCGGTATGCCTAAATTTAGGTATCTTGCCGCTTGCGGCCGCGTTTATCCCTAAATTTATGGTCTTGCCGTAAATTTGTCTTCTTTTTCTATCCCAGACTAATTTTTGCGCTAAACACCAAACCGACGGAACTCTGAAAAAGTCGCTAAATTTTATTTTTTACATTCCGCGGATTGACGAGCGTTGATTTTAAATTTGCCTTTGCTTCTTGTTCGTCAAATTTAATAATCCAAGCGCATTTATGGATACGGCTAAAATTTGCCGCCCGACTAGACCGTGCAAAAAGTCGGGGTAGATTTATCCACGCCCAATAAACCTTACTTTGCCTTTTCGCAACCTAGATCAAGCCCTAGTTCGCAGGATTTTTTATAAAATTTAGCCGCTTGTTCGCTTGATTTTTCCGCGCCTTTACCGCTCTCATAAAGCCCTGCCAGTCCGTAGCAGCCGCCGCTACTACCCATTTCGCAGCTTTTGTTAAATAACTCGAACGATTTTTGCTCCGAGCGCTCCACGCCCCTGCCTACGCCGTAGACGTCGGCTAAATTCGAACAGCCGTTAGCATCGCCTAGCTCGCACGATTTTTCGTAAAATTTAGCCGCCTTGGCGTAATCTTGCGTAGCGCCCATACCGTAGTCGTAGGCTAATCCCGCGCGACGACAAGCCTCCGCGTGCGACGCTTCGCAAGCCTTCTCAAAACCGCCGAGCGCACCCGCAAGATCGCCTTTTGCTTTCGCCGCTTGCGCCGCGGCGTAGATTTCGTCCGCGCTTGCGCCAAACATCGCGCTTGCAGCGCATAGGAGCGAAACTGCTAAAATTTTTCTCATTTTTTTATCCTTTAAAATTTGATGGATGCGGATTCTATCGCAACGTTTTTGAAATTTACGTAAATTTGTCGCCGACAAGTCGCTAAATTTTCCGTTTATACGCTAAAATACCTGCGTAAATTTATGCAAATTTTAAGGAGAAGGCGTGGGTATTTTTGACTTTTTTAAAAAAGGGGCTGATAGCGCGCGAAAAAGAAGCGCAAGCGCCGTAAAGATCGGTAAAACCGCGCAGGAGCGCAAGGATATAAGCATCGAAATTTTAAAATCGCAAGGCGTGCCTTTTATAGACCATCTGCCGCTGCGATACGAGACGGGCGAGGTCGCGCCGCGCGAAAAGGACGAGGTTATCGCCCGCGCGATTTGCTCGTTTGCCGCGATAATGTGCGCTTGCACGATCAGAGATAACGGCGAGCTAACGGACGAAGATAAGCAGGGCGCGAAGGATTTTCTCGATAACCGCTTCGGGTGCATAGACAAGCTAACGCGCATGGAACGCCGCGTCATAGATGGCGAAGCAAGCTACGACGAGGCCGTAAATATGGGTTGGAAATACGAGTCGCTGTGGGCGCTGCTTTGGGCGATGGGGCTAGTAAAAGAGCTGGATTTCCCAAAGGATATCTGCGATTGCAATTTTGTAATGAAGACCTTTGGCGGCGATTTTTCGGAGCGCGTGAAAATGCGGGGTACGGATGAAATTTTGCAGGCGCTTGATCTCGTCTACCGCTACCACTGGGCGTGCGTCAATGCCAGAGTAAACGGTACTAAGAGTGCAGGCCTTGATGAAGAGGTCGTGATGGAAAGGCGCGGCGGGCTAGAGTGGCTGTGTTGCAAGGGCGCGGAGAATGATAATCCGAGCGATGAGTATAATGCGTGGGATTATCCGGATCTAAACACCTGACGCGTCGTCTCGCTTTGCTATACTTCGTTGCGTCTAAAATTTACTCGGTCACGTATTGCAATACGCTCCCGTCGAAAATTTTATTCGCGACTCGTCTAGCTTCGCGATACTGCCGCTTGTATTTTTATATTTAAGTTTAAAGATATTTTTGTAAGCGTTTTTGATCTATCTCGCCTCTTCATAGCGAAGTTTAGCTTCACTGCGTTCGCTACTGCAAGCAGAGCGTTACGAGCGCATGGCGCGAAGTAAAGCAAAAATTGTCGTGCCTTATTTTGAGCTTTGCCTTGCGGATATCTTTATAAGACCCCCGTTGCTCGCGTTTTGCGTTCAAATTTAAGCTAAAATTTTACGCGGCGCCTCTTGCTTTTAAATTTACTTGCCCCACCGTTTGAATTTCTACTTTTTCATCTCTTCCCAAGCCAAATTTTAGTAAAATCCCGCAAAAATTAAAGGCTAAATTTGCAAAGATATCCCACGAAACAAATAAAAATCAGGGACGTAAAAATAGGCGGAGACGCGCCTATATCGGTGCAGTCGATGACGTTTAGTAAAACAAAAGACGTAAAAGGCACGCTAGAGCAGATACAGCGGCTTTATTTTGCCGGCTGCGATATCGTGCGCTGCGCCGTGTTTGACAAAGAGGACACCGCCGCGTTGCGCGAGGTAGTGAAGGCTAGCCCTCTGCCCGTCGTGGCCGATATCCACTTTAACCACAACTACGCCGTGATCGTTAGCGAGTTCGTCGACGCTATCCGTATAAATCCCGGAAACATCGGCTCGAAAAAGAATATCAAAGCCGTCGTGGACGCGTGCAAGCAACGAAATCTGCCTATCCGCATAGGCGTAAACTCAGGATCGCTAGAAAAGCAGTTTGAGGACAGATACGGCCGCACGGTCGAAGCGATGGTACAAAGCGCGCTTTATAATATAAATTTGCTTGAGGATTTTGACTTTACCGATATCAAAATCTCGCTAAAATCAAGCGACGTCGAGCGCACGATGGCCGCATACCGCGCGCTTAGGCCGCTGGTAAATTATCCGTTTCACCTGGGCGTGACGGAGGCCGGCACTAGTTTTCACGCGACGATAAAATCAGCGATTGCGCTAGGCGGACTGCTGCTAGAAGGTATCGGCAACACGATGAGAGTGAGCATCACGGGCGAGCTAGAAGAAGAGATCAAGGTCGCAAAAGCGATCCTAAAAGATAGCGGCCGCCAAAAGGAGGGGCTAAACATCATCTCGTGCCCGACCTGCGGGCGTTTACAGGCTGATCTGATGGCTGCGGTAAAGCTCGTCGAGGAGAAAACCAAACACATCAAAGAGCCGCTAAATGTCTCGGTGATGGGCTGCGTCGTAAACGCGATCGGCGAGGCTAAGGGTGCGGACGTGGCGATAGCGTTTGGTAAAGGAAACGGCATGATAATGCGCAAAGGCGAGGTAGTCGCGAGGCTGCCCGAGAGCGAGCTGGTGGATAGATTTTTACTAGAAATCGACGACGAGATAAAGTCGCGCCAGGCACACTAAATAACCCATATAAGCAAATGAAAATTTAAACGGAGAAAAACGTGGCACAACAAAATATCGATATGCACAACCTCTATGATCTGGATATGGAGCGAGCGATACTGGCGTCCATATTGTCAAACAACGACGCGTTGGGCGAAATTTTCGACATCATAAGAGCAAGCGACTTTTACCTAAAAGGACACGCAGATATTTACGACGCGATGGTACAATGCCTAAACTCCGACTTGCCGATTGCTACGAGCTTTTTAAAAAATAAACTAGGCGGCAAATACGACGAAAATTTAACCGCCGACGTGCTAGCTACGAACCCGATAATAGACATCTCTAAATACGCAGCCGAGCTAAAAGAAAAATCAGTCAAGCGAAGCCTCATCAAAATCGCCCAACAAATTCCATCAAAAGTAAGCGAGGATAAAGCCAGCCGCGATATGGTCGACGAGCTAAGTCAAGAGTGCTACTCGCTAATAGACGCTAACGGCGGCGCGGGCGCGATCAGACAAAGCCGCGAGATCATAGAAAGCATGGTCGAGCACCTAAAAGCGCAGGCCAAACTGGAAGATAAAAATATCGTGGGGCTGGATACGGGATTTCGCGAGCTAAACGAAAAAACCAAGGGCTTTAAAAACGGCGATCTAATCATAGTCGCCGCGCGCCCCGCGATGGGAAAGACGACGCTTTGTCTAAATTTCATCGAGCACGTGCTAAAACAGGACAAAGGCGTGGTATTTTTCTCGCTTGAAATGCCCGCCGAGCAAATTATGATGAGGATGCTAGCGGCTAAAACCTCTATCCCGCTGCAAGACGTGATGACCGCGAGCCTTGATAACGAGCAGTGGTCGCAGCTAAGCGACGCGTGCGACTATTACGCCTCGCGAAAATTCTTCGTGCACGACAGCGGCTACGTAAATATCCACCAGATCCGCACCCAAATGCGCAAGCTAAAAGCCGCTCACCACGAAATTTCGCTATGCGTGATCGACTACATCGGACTCATGATGAGCACTAACAACTTTGCCGATCGCCACGTGCAAATCGCCGAAATTTCGCGCGGATTAAAACTACTTGCGCGCGAGCTTGATATGCCAATTATCGCCCTTTCTCAGCTAAACCGCACGCTAGAAGCGCGCGCGAATAAACGCCCTATGCTAAGCGATCTGCGCGAAAGCGGCGCTATCGAGCAAGACGCCGATATGATATTTTTCGTTTACCGCGACGACGTTTACCGCGAGCAGGAGGAAAAAGAAGCCGAAAAGCGCGCTGCGGCCGAGGGTCGCCCTTACGAGCGAAAATTTACGCCAAACAAACTGCAAGAAACAGCCGAGATCATCATCGGCAAAAACCGAAACGGCGAGACGGGCAACGTCGAAGTGCTATTTCACAAGCAATTTTCGCGCTTTGCCAGTAAGCCTTACGGAGCGGCGGAGGCGGTCGAATTTCAGGGCTAGCCCGCTTTAATCCGTGAAATCTTTGCAAAATTTACGGCGATTTTATTTGCCGGCTAAAATCCGTGCCGCTATTTAAGACGCGCCTGGAAATGGCGATTTTCATCTGCGTTTGCGCTGGCGTTTTGGCGCTAAATTTAGCGCGCGAATACTCAAAATATCTCGAATTTATGCACGCGGGCGAACAGGAAGTAACCGCTCGCGTAAAGCTGCGAAATTTTCGGATTTTCGTGTTGGGCGGCGATGAAATTTAAC
>NZ_CAJPMA010000021.1 GCF_905371695.1 uncultured Campylobacter sp.
TAGCGCCGCGAAGCCCACGACCTCGCCGCCTAAATCTTCGATGATTTTCGCGCTCTCTAACGCCGAGCCGCCCGTAGTGATAATATCCTCGCAAACGATAAATCGCTCGCCTTTTTTAACTTCAAAACCGCGACGCAGGCTCATAATTTTATTAACGCGCTCGGTGAAAATAAAGCGCTTTTTTGCGGCGCGCGCTAGCTCGTAGCCCGCCAAAATTCCGCCCAGAGCCGGCGAGCAGACGCTATTAAATTCTATCCCGCTTTTAGCGATGATCGCCGCTAGCTCCTCCGCCAAAACGCCCGCTAATCGCGGATCTTCTAGCACTTTCGCGCTTTGAAGATAAAACTGCGAATGCTTACCGCTTGAAAGCAGAAAATGCCCCTCTAAATACGCGCCCGCATCCTTGTAAATTTTTTCTAAATTCATCTTTGATCCTTTTTAATAAATAGCGTCGGCTCAACCCTGCTAAATTCGTAGCCGCTTTGCGTTTTTCTAATATCCGCGCTTTGCAAGACGAAATCGCCTAATTGCGTAGGAACTATCAAAATTTTATCCACTAAACCCTCTATATCGTCTTCCGTAAGCTCGTCCCGAGACCCTAAAATTTTACCTAAATGCTTGTTTAAATCCGCGCTAAAATTTAGCCCGTCCTCTTTAAAATCGATCGCGCACTCTTTGCCGCAATAAAAGCTTTCGCCCAGATAGATTATCCTCGCGCCGCTAGTATCGCCTAAAACTAAGCCGCTTTTTAAACGTAGGTAGAAATTTCGCGCCTCATAAAACCGAAATTCGGTTATATCGTCTAGTATTTTTAGCTCGCTTCCCAGCCTTTTTAAATCGCGAGCCAAATCTTGCAATTTATCGATTTTGCTTTCGTCCAGCCTCGCAAGATCTCTTTTGTTTTTTACGTTTAAGCTTTCAAGCATCAAGTTAAATCTAGAAAGCTGCGAATTTAGCGAAATTCGCTTAACGTCGGCTACGAAAAATAGCGCCAAAATCGCCGCGCAAAAAGCGATCGAAACGGCGTAAAATTTAATCCGCCTAAAAAGCCAAAAGGCGACGATAAGCGTAAAAAACGCAGACGCACAGATAAGCCAAATCCTGCTAGGCGTAAGCCCGTACTCGCTTACGCGCCTAATAACGCCGACCCACAAAAGCGCTGCGGGAGCTACGCAAAGCGCGGCGAAAAGCTCGTAAAATTTACTCCATCTGTCGCTTTTTACGACTGAGAAAATTCCACCGAGCAAAAAGCCGCAAATTAGATACGAAAGCACGATGTAGGCGACCCCACCCTTTGGCAGCTGCGCGCTTACGGCGATCTTTACGATATAAAAATGAAGCAAAACGGCGTAAACAAGCAGCGTGGGCGTAAGTAGATAATCGAAAATTTTACTCCAGAGCGAGACGTTAAATTTCGTATCACCGTCCGTTAAGTATAAAAATAGCAGCGTAGTAAGCGCGTAAAATAGCGCTAAAAGAACGTCCGTATCGAATAAATCGACGCCGAATAGATAGCCGATGCCGCCTAGCACCGTGCTTAAAAGCGTTAAAAACAGCATGCTAATCGCCGCGGCTAGGGCGAGATTTGCTATTATTAGAAGGGCGTTTTTTACGAATTTGGCGTCGTCTCTTTCGTAGCCTTTGCTAATTAGCATAATTACGGCGACTGCGCCTAGTGCGAAATTTTGCCCTTCTTCTAGCCTAAATACGAAAAAATAGGCACAAACGGGCGCAAGGAGCGAAAGACGGTGAGCAAGCATAAAACCGGACAGTGAGTAGGAAAATGCCAAAAACAGCGGTAAGGAGTAAAAAATAGCACTTATCTTGCCATCGTAATGCGCATCGAAATCGCCTCCGGAGCGCATAGATTGGTTAAACAAAAATAGGGCGCTAATCGCAAAAAGCAAGGCAAATTCGACTTTGTGTGCCGCGATCGTCGGCTTTATTAGTCGTAAAAAACGGAAATTCGGCGACATACTCTGCCCTATTAGTAAGATAGCACCCTAGCCACAATGAGCAGAGCGCCTAAAATTTTAAACTTTTAAAAGCTCGGCTTCTTTTTCTTTTACCGAAGCGTCGATTTTAGCGTTGTAGTTATCGGTAATTTTTTGCACTTCGGCCTCGGCCTTTTTTGCCTCGTCTTCCGTAATAGCTTTATCTTTTTCCAGCTTTTTTACCTCGTCGTTAGCGTCCTTTCGCACATTGCGCACGCTGATTTTGGCTTTCTCGCCCATCGCTTTGGCGTGCTTAGCGTTTTCTTGGCGCTGCTCGATCGTCATCGGCGGGAAAAATAGCTTCACGCACTCGCCGTCGGAGTTCGGATTTACGCCGATATTCGCGGCTTGGATCGCGGTAGAGATAACCTTGATCATCGGCTTTTCCCAAGGCGTAATCGTAATCGTAGAAGCATCGGTGGCTATCACGGTAGCAACTTGATTTAGCGGAGTTTGACTACCGTAATAATCCACGAAAACGTGATCTACGATATTAATATTAACTTTACCCGTGCGAAGCGTAGTGAAATCGCGCTTTAACGCGGCGATCGCTTTTTCGCAGGCGTCTTTTTGCTCGTCGTAAATTTTAGTTAGCATCTTTATCCTTATATTGAAATTTTCCCTAAATTTAAGTCCGAATTTTTAAAATTACTCGCTAGCCGGCGCATTCGAAACCGGCGCGGACGGCGCTGCCGGCGCGGTAGAAGGCGAAGAGGGAACTACTAACGACTTAGCGTCTACACTATCCACTAGCGAGCGCTTCATATCGGTATTATAGACGTATCCCAAAGCTAGCGTATTTAGGATAAAAATTACGCCTACGACGAAGGTAAATTTCGCTAAAAATCCCGCAGGACCTTTTGCGCCGAATAAACTTTCATTACTGCCGCTATAAGCGCCTAGGCCGATGGACGAGCTTTTTTGAAGCAAAACTGCGATCGTTAAAACGACGGCCAAGACGAATTGCAAAATTAAAAATAATAAACTCACTGAAATTCCTTTGAAATTTTGAGATAATTGGGTGCGATTATACAGAAAAAGATTTAAATTTTACGTTAAAGCCGCTTTTCTAGCTCGTAAAGCTCGTAGCGGACGGATTTAAAAAGTTCGGAATACTCTAAATTTAAGAGTTTAAAACACTCTTCAAGCACCCGCGCGCTTTCTTGAGCGCGCTTAAAATTTGCGGTAATAACGTCTTGTAAATTTTCGCGGATTTGCTCGGGTTTTGCGCTAGGACGCAATACGTCGCGCGCGGCGTCTCTAAATTTTAGGTATTCGTATGCGGGGATTTTTGCCTTATGGCGGAGAATTTTGATAGCGCGGGCGAAATCCGCGTCGTCAAAGACGAACCTTTTGATATCCTCGACGACGCGTAAGCCCTCTTTTAAGCGATTTAAATTCGCGTCTATTACGCGATAAATTCGCTCATCGTTATTCATCGCGTCCGAAAATTCCTAAAATTTGCAGAAGCGACGTGAAAAGATTTACGAAGTCTAAATAAAGCGCGACGGCGCCCTCGATAGGCGTTTCGTAGTTGCCACGAACGATATTTTGCGTATCGTAAAGGATGTAAGCGCTAAATAAAATAGCGCTAACGCTTGCGATGGCTAGCTGAAATAGCGTGCTGTGAACGAAAATATTAATGATAGCCGCGGCGATAACAACGATAAGAGCTATAAATAAAAATTTGCCCATCGTCGTAAAATCACGCTTAGTATTCATCGCAAATACGCTTAACGCGCCGAACGCCACGGTCGTGAGTCCAAACGCCTGCGCCACGATAGCCGCGCCGCTAGGCAAGCCCAAAACGCTATAAAGCAACGGAGTAAGCGTAAGACCGCTAACAAACGTAAACGCGAAAAGCAGCACTAAATTTAATCCCGCTTTGCGTTTAGCCGCCATTAGTCCGAAAAGTAGAGCTATTTCAAGCGCGAAAAGCCCCCAAAACAGCAGCCCGCGCGTGGCAAATACGCTCGCCGCGCTAATACCCACGTAAGCTCCCGCGGTAGCCGCTAGCAGACTCGCCGCAAATAGCTGGTAAGTCTGCTTAATAAACGTACTAAGCGAGCTTTGCGAATACTCTACCTCTTGCTCGCTATGAGCGTCGTTTGCGTAATTTCTATCGTATAAACTCATATTGTTCTCCTTTTTAAAATTTGGCGCAAATTTAGCCAAAAATAGGTAAATAATACTTTAAAATCCGCTTAATATCAGCGGCAAAACGGGGTTTATTCAAATTTTAAAGAAAATCGCTATAATCCGCGAAAAATTTATAGGAGAAACGATGGGTACTTTACTAGACGGTGCGGTAAAATTTATGGAAGAGGATTTTTTAGAACATAAGGAGCTTTTTGAAAGCCTAGGCGACAAGCAAGTCCCGCACACGCTATTTATCGGTTGCATCGACTCGCGCGTGGTGCCTAATATGATAACCAACACGATGCCAGGCGACCTCGTCGTCGTGCGAAATATCGCCAATATCGTGCCGCCCTACCGCAAAAGCGAAGAATTTTTAGCCACCACTTCGGCGATAGAATACGCCATTCAAACGCTAAACGTAAAAAACGTCATCGTTTGCGGGCACAGCAATTGCGGCGGCTGCGCGGCGCTTTGGCAAGACGAGGCGAAATTTCAAAAAACGCCCAACGTTAGGCGATGGCTAGACCTGATGTCCTCCGTCAAAATGCAGGTGCAAGCGGTTTTCGGCGATAACTTGGCGAAACGCGAGTGGCTGACCGAACGGTTAAATTTAATCAATTGCTACTCGAATTTACTCACGTACCCCGGCGTAAACGAGAGATTAAAAGACGGGGACGTTAAAATTTACGTCTGGCATTACATCATAGAAACGGGCGAAATTTATAACTACGATTTTAGCTCAAATACCTTTAAACTACTCGGGGTAGAAAAATGAGCAAAGTTTTATTAATCTTACTTATATGCCTGAATTTCGCGGTAGCCGACGATAGCGCCGATCAAAACGAAAGTAACATAATCAACGTAACCCAACAAATTCAAGCCATAAATGCGCAAATTCAAATTTTAAAAAGCCAAGTCGATGAAAACTCTACCGACTCGGCATCGAATTTATATAAGCTAAACGACCGAAAAAGCAAGCTTTTATCGCAAATTCCGTTTTCGGTAATGCAAATCGACGTAAAGCAAAGCGATCTTGATAAATTCGAAGCTCAAAAGTTAAAGGTCGAGAAAAACGTCGAGAAATACGGTAAAAGCGGCAATAAAAATTTATACGTTAAAAATGCCGTCGAGCTTGAGAAGATGAAAATCGCGCAGACTTATTACGGTACGATGATAAAGCTTGAAGAGCTGTTTAAAAACGGAGCTAAAAATTCGCAAATTCAAGAGCTAGTCGAGGACGGATTGTTAAATTTACAAACTAGCTCTTACGTCGCGATAAAAGATCTAAAAAGTACGCTTGAAGGCGGAAATTTAGACGAGTACAACGTCGCGTTGGACGAGCTTGATCTGCAAAAGCAAACGAGCGAGGAAATATTAAATTATTTAAAGGAAAACGCCGCTCTTTTAAGCTCGACGCTCTTCGTTTCGGAGCTAAATTTAAAAACGACGATCGATTATATAAACGACAAGCTCGGGGTAAATCCGCAAAAATTTAACGTCGGCAAAATAATAATTTCGTTTTTGGTTTTCGCGTTTTTCGTTTCGCTAACGAGGATTTTAGTTAAAATTTCTTACTGGCTGTTTTTGTCGTTCTTTACCAAAAATGTCCACGCAGAAGCGATAAAAGAACAGGTTTTAATGATTATAGAGCGCCCTATTTCGGCGCTTTTAATTATCTATGCGCTAAATATGTGCGCCGGCATTTGGTATTATCCCGTCCCGATGCCTATAAAATTCGCTACTTTTTTCGCGATCGTATACACCGTTGCATTCGGCTGGTTGGTGCTAACTTTGCTAAACGGCTACGGACTGCTTTTAATCGGCGAAATAGCCAAAAAAAGCGGACGCAAAGAGGTCATAAATTTAGTCCTAAAAATTATTTATTTTATCGTGATAATAATCACGCTATTGATGGTTTTAAGTCGTCTCGGATTTGATATTTCCGCATTCGTGGCCTCGCTTGGGATCGGCGGTTTGGCCGTAGCTTTCGCGGCAAAGGATATAATCGCGAATTTCTTCGCGTCGGTGATGCTGCTTTTTGATAATTCGTTTTCGCAAGGCGACTGGATCGTATGCGGCGACATCGAGGGAACGGTCGTGGAGATCGGGCTTAGAAAAACGACCGTGCGGACCTTTGATAACGCCCTTATATTCGTGCCAAACTCAAAGCTAGCTAGCGATCCGATCCGAAACTGGAGCAGGCGAAAGATGGGACGACGCATCAGGATGCTAATCGGACTAGAATACAGCGCCACGACCGAGCAGATCAAAAAGTGCGTCGATGAGATCAAGCAGATGCTAATCGACCATCCAGACATCGCAAAGGGCGACGATATGGGCTCTAAAAAGGCTAGCAGATATGACCGCGGTATCGTCTCGATCGACGATCTAGCGGGGTATAAGTCGAATTTATTCGTCGTCGTGGACGAGTTTGCCGATAGCTCGATAAATATCCTCGTGTACTGCTTTTCAAAGACGATAGTTTGGGGCGAGTTTTTGGCCGTCAAAGAGGACGTGATGCTAAAAATAATGAATATCGTAGAGGCCAACGGGCTGGGCTTTGCCTTTCCTAGCCAAAGCCTATACGTCGAAGAAGTGAAAAAATAATTTTAAAGGAGAGAAAATGAGCGAAGAATTTGACTACGAAGAGGAAGATTTGGAGGAAGAATACTCCGAATTTGACGACGAGGATGAAGACGGGGGTTTTGGAGGCGGCGGCTACGACTATTCTTACGACGAGAACGATTACAGCTACGACGACGATAGCGACGAGGACTCCGAGAGCTACGATACTTACTAAATCTTGACGTGAATTTTAGGGGGAATTTTGGCGCGAGGCTTCGTCGATCAGGATAGTTATAAAGCAGTCGAGGATATTTATAGGCTACTTTTGGGAATTTTAATAGTCGGGAACGCGATTGGCGCCGCCCTAATATCGCTCGTAAATTTTACGACCGGCGCGACTTGCTTTGCGTTTTTGCTAGCGGCGATCTACGCGCGGACGAAAATAGACGTAAAGCACAGGCGCCTGCTTTGCGCGCTATTTCACGCAAACGTAGTAATTGTAACCGTCGTAAGCGTGATAAATATCGGCTGGGGTTATCATCTTTGGATTATCGTCGTCGGCGCTATATTTATCAGCTACTTTCTAAATTTCGGCTCAAAGCCCGTCACCTACTGTGTGGCCGCAATCGAGCTAGGCGTTCTCATCGCGCTTTATTTAACGTATAAAGACGCGCCCGTAAATATGCCAAAAACGCTGCTTCTTACGTTTAATACCATGAATATTATTTTGATATTTTATGCCGTGCTTCGTTTATCGATATTCGCGGACATCGTCGCGGCAAAGGGCTACAAGCAAGCCAGAGAAGAAAAAGAGCGCTTTGAAGAGCTTTCTAAGCATGACTTTTTAACCGGTTTGCTAAACCGCCCGAGCGTAGAAAAGGCGCTAAGATACGAGATAAAAATGCTAAAAGATAGACGCGCGGGGTCGAATTTAGTCGTGCTACTGGGCGATATAGACGGCTTTAAGGGCATAAACGACACTTACGGGCACGACGCCGGAGATAAGACGATCAAACAAGCCGCGGATACTTTGCTAGCGACGTTTCGAAACGACGATAAAATTTGCCGCTGGGGCGGGGAGGAATTTTTAATACTCATGCCGGACGCCGATGCCGATTCTATCCGCAAAATCACGACCAGACTCACTAAAAATATAAATTTTATCAAGCTTCCTAGCGGAGATAACCTAAGCATGACCTTTGGAATGTTAATCTGCGTAAGCGGCGTAAATACGAATTTTAGCTACGTAATAAATCGCGCCGACGAGCTGCTTTACGCCGGCAAGAAAAAGGGCAAAAACAGAATAGAAATGGAAATTTTAAGCGATGCGACGACTTCTAAGAATAATAAAAGCTAACGCCGAAGTCCCGTTTTTCCTTAAAATTTTAATAGGATTGATTTTATGTATCCATGCGGTATATCTTGCGACTTTTTGCGCGATGGGCGAAAAAATTTTGATCTACGCGGGCGTGTTCTCGCTAGCGACTTATCTTTTCGCGCTAAAACTAATCTTTGATAGCAAAGATAGCTCAAAGCTCGTAATCGCCGTTATCCAAATCGCTATTTTGCTACACGCGCTGATTTGTGAAGTCATTTTGGGCTGGGGATACGGCTTTGAGCTTATATTTTTAATCTCTACGATAATGCTGTTTTTCTCCCCGTTTAGCTATAAAAGGCTAAATTATTCGCTAATTACGCTGCAAATTTTTACCGCTGCGATGTGCTACGTTAGTCTCGGCGGCGAGGCGATTAGGCCGCCCGACGCGTGGCGGGACGCGCTTTTTATATTTAACCTAATCGCGGTTTGCTTTTTATCGCTTATCATCTCTTATTTTTTAGAAATCTTAAACGCCTTTGCGTTTTTAAACGTTTTAGAACAAAAGGAGCACGTTAAGCAAAATTTTCTGCTCGATCCGCTAACGAAGCTACTTAACCGCGCGTCCATGCAAAATATCCTAGACGGCGACGGGAAAATTTTCGGCGCGAAATTTGCCGTCGTAATGGGCGATATAGACGACTTCAAAAAGATAAACGACGCCTACGGGCACGGCGCGGGCGACGCTACGCTAATAAGTATCGCCGAAATTTTAAAAGGCGCGCTTAAAGAAACCGACCTCGTCGCGCGCTGGGGCGGGGAGGAATTTTTGGCCATACTGCGAGACGCCGATGCGCGAGACGCCGTAGCCGCAGTGGAGCATATAAAAGATAAGCTAAATCAAAACGCCGTAGAATTTCAAAGAGCGAGCATAAAGGCTACTATGACTTTTGGCGTCGTAACGCTGCAAGAAGGCGAAAATTTTAATCTAAAAGCCATGATAAAGCAAGCCGACGAGCTGCTTTACAAAGGTAAGCGAAGCGGGAAAAACAAAGTCGTAAGCGCAAAATTCGACCCTAGCGGGATCTAAATTTCCCCGCCGTTTAGCGGGGAATTAGCTAGCTTAGTTGCCGTACATTAAATTCGGTAGCCAAAGCGAAATTTCAGGGATGTAGGTGATTATCACCAGTCCGATAAATAGCGTCAGCGTCCACGGTAAGCACGATATAATGACGTCTTTTAGATTCATGCCCGTTAGCCCGCTAGCGACGAATAAATTTAGCCCCACTGGCGGCGTAATCATACCGATCTCCATGTTTACGATTAGTACGATTCCAAAATGCACCGGATCGATGCCTAGCGTCGTAGCTATCGGTAATAAAAGCGGCACCATGATCATAACGACCGACGAAGGCTCCATAAACTGCCCCATGATAAACAGCAAGATATTTACTAGTATCAAAAAGCCGATCTTGCCGATATTAGCCGCTAGCATCGCGTCCGATATCGCCTGCGGAATCTGCTCGCTGGTAAGCAAGTAAGCAAACACGACGGCGTTCGCGATAATGAAAAATATCATCGCCGTAGTCATCGCGCTATCAAGGCAGATGTCCCACAAATCTTTAAATTTTATGTCGCGGTAAACGAACAACGAAATAATTAACGCATACACCGCGCTTGCCGTAGCCGCTTCAGTAGGCGTGAAAATTCCGCCGTAAATTCCGCCGATTACGACCACGACGATGAGCAGCGCCCAAAAAGCTTTGCCGAATTTCTTAAAGCGTTCGCCGATACTCTCGGGCGCCGTAGCTTTAAAGCCCAGACGCTTCGCGCCGAGATAAGTCTGCGCAAGCATCATACCTCCTAGCATTAGCCCCGGTATCACGCCCGCCATAAATAGCTTTCCGATGCTAACCTCGGCCGTCACGCCGTAAACGATCATAACGACCGAAGGCGGGATCAAAATACCTAGCGAGCCTGCGGTCGTAATACCTCCCACGGCGTATTCTTTGGGGTAGCCCGCCTCTTTAATCGCCGCAAACATAATAGATCCTATCGCGACGACGGTCGCAGGCGAACTGCCCGAAACGGCCGCAAATATAATACAAGCAAATATCGCGCTCATCGGCAAACCGCCCGGCAAATGTCCGACCATCGACTTTGCAAAATCTATAATACGCCTAGCCGACCCGCCTTTGCTCAGCAAATTTCCCGCTAAGATAAACATAGGAATCGCCATGAGCGAAAATTTGTTAATCCCGTCAAATATGAGCTGAGGTATCGTCGCTACGTCCAGATCGGTAAACAATAGCATCGTAAGCACGGTACTGGCGCCAAGAGAGATAGCCACCGGCACGCCGATAAGCATCAGCCCGAAGAGCGAAATAAATAAAAACGCTATACTCATTCGCTCCCCCTTATTTCTTTACGACCGAGTCATGGACCATCTCGGCTTCGGCGTTAATGATTACTTTATCCGCGGGCGTAGTGGCAATCTGGAAAATTTTCTCTCCGGCGCGGTAGCTAGCGCCCAAAAACGCGATCGGCAACACCAGCATAGGTATCCACTGCGGCACGCCCAGATCCACGCTCATAAAATCAAGCTCGACCATCACTTGTAAATACTGCACGCTATACGCCGTGATAAATAGTAAAAACGCCGTAGTCAGCACGCTTGAAAATATAAGATATGCCTTGGCGATAACGGGCGGAAATTTCTCGATTAGAATCGTAACGCTAATGTGAATTCCTTTTCTAAACCCGTAAGCCGCCGCGAAAAACGCCGACCATATAAAAAAGTAATTCGTAAGCTCGCCGGCCCAAGACCAACCGCTGTTAAAGCAATATCTCATAACGACGTTGATAAATGCTAGCAGCGTACCCGCAGCGATGCCTAGCACGGCGACGGTTTTATTAACCGACGCTATGCCGACGTCTAGGATTTGAAAAAATTTTACCATTTTTAGTCGCCTTCTCCCTTTGCTTATTTGGCTGCCTGAGTTTTTTCGATCAAGTCTTTGCCAATCACGTCGTAAAATTTAGGATAGATCGGCTGCATCGCTTCGTTCCATTTCGCGCGGGTAGCGTCGTCGATCTTAAAAATTTCTAGCTTTTTAGTATCGGCTGAGTATTGTTGTAACGCTTCGATGATTTTCGCATCCTCTTGCGCAGTCTCGGCTCGCTCGAAATCAGTCGCCTCTTTCATAGCTTGATTTACGTTAGCCTTTAAATCCTCGGGCAAGCTTTTCCAAAATTTCTCGCTAACAACGACTAAATAGCCCAAATATCCGTGAGAAGAGAGCGTAAGCGAGCTTTGAACCTCGTGAAATTTGGAGTTGTAAAAATTTGAAAGCGGATTTTCGGTCGCGTCCACTACGCCTTGTTGAAGCGCGCTATAAACTTCCGAGAACGGCAATACCTGCGGATTTCCGCCGACGGCTTTAATCTGCTCTTCTAACACTTTCGAACTTTGAATACGAAATTTTTGCCCTTTTGCATCTTCCGGATTAACGACGGCTTTTTTAGACGAACTAAAATGCTTAAATCCCGCATCCCAATAATCAAGCGCTACGAAGCCTTTTTTAGTAACTAGATCTTTTAGCGCCTTGCCCACTTCGCCGTCTTGAACCTTGTGGAGGTGATTTTCGTCGGCGAATATAAACGGTAGGTCAAATAGCTGAAACTGCGGCACTATCGGCGTAAATTTAGAAAAACTCGGAGCCGCCATCTGTACGTTGCCCAGTTTTAGCGCGCCGAATACGCGATCGTCGTCGATTAGCTGAGCCGACGGGAATACTTGAACTTTCACCTTACCGGCGCTAAGCTCTTCGACGCGCTTAGCAAAAAAGTCCGCGGCTTTGCCTTTGGGCGTAGAAGCGGAGACTACGTGAGCGAATTTGATGGTGTAGGTTTTATCCGCCGCGAACGCGCCCGCCGCAAGAGCGCAACTAACGATGATCGAAGGTAAAATTTTCATTTTTTGTCCTTTTTATTGAGTTGTCGTGAGGTGAATTATAAATGAAAATTTCGGATTTTCATTTATTTTGTTACTATTAGTTACATTTAAATTTTTATAGTGTGTAAAATAGTAACATAAAAATAAGTCAAAATTTATCTTAAAAAGGAATTTTTGTTAAAATGTTATGATATAATCACTCCGCAAAACGAAATTTCATATAAAGGATAAGAAATGTTTAAACTAAGAGAACTTCCGTTTGATCCAAAATTAAACGAAATAGTAAGCGAGCAAACCTGTAATTATCACTACGGCAAGCACCACCAAACCTACGTGAATAACCTAAACAACCTAATCGCGGGCGGAGAGTTCGAAAACGCCGGACTTTTTGAAATCCTAACCAAAAGCTCGGGCGGCCTTTTTAACAACGCCGCGCAGGTTTACAACCACGACTTTTATTGGGACTGCATAGCTAAAAAAAGCGAACCTAGCGCCGAGCTAAAAACCGCGCTTAGCGTAAATTTCGCCGATTTTAAGGGTGAGTTTATCAAAGCCGCTACGACGCTTTTCGGCTCGGGCTGGACGTGGCTGGCACTAAATCCCGCAAACGGTAAGCTTGAAATCATCCAAACTTCAAACGCCGCCACGCCCGTAACCGAAGGCAAAGTACCGCTCTTAGTCGTAGACGTTTGGGAACACGCCTATTATATAGATAATTTTAACGCACGCCCAGCGTATTTGGAGAAATTTTACGATAATATCAACTGGGACTTCGTGTCCACCGCTTACGAATGGGCAAAAAAAGAGGGTCTGAGTTCGGTAAAATTTTACATAGACGAGCTTCACGGCAAAAAATGCGGAAGCTGCGGCTGTCATTAAACGTTTAAATTTTAGGTGCTTCGTCGCCTAAAATTTAACTCCGCTCGGGCGTAAATTTTAAAATTTTAATCAATTTGTCTTGCTTGCTCGTAGAAACGCGCCTAATTGCGACGAATTTATCCCGCAGCCGAGCTCGGCGGATAATTCTACTCCACATCCGCTGCCTCGCCGCCGAAATTTTACAAACTCCGCAAAACCCGCAAAACGGGCAACGTAGCCTAAGTTTCAAAAAAGCTCGAAAAACTAACGCGAATCCGCGAAATTTTAAAAACAAAAGGCGAGAGAAAGTAGCGAAAGTACGAGTAGCGCCCGCCAGGAATTTTGGACGGGACTAGACGGATAGCTTGCTGCGGTCTTAAATTTCGTCTACTCGCGACTAGAAGCAAAGCGCCGCAAAACCTCTCAAAAGCGCTAGCAAGACGCCGAGCTAAATTCTAAAATTCCAGATTTTAGGCGATCTAACCCCTCTTGCACCCTCGATCGCTGCGTCGCGATATTCATACGTAAAAATCCCTTCCCGCCGCGATACGCATTGCCATCGTTTAGCCAAAGCTTCGCGTTTTTGAGCAAAAACTGCTGCAAAATCGTGCTATCCTCGCATACCCGCGAGCAATCTAGCCACAAAAGATACGTCGCATCGCTCGCTACGAGCCGCACGCCTAGATTTTCGCGCTCCAAAAACTCCGCTACGAGCCGCTTATTTTCGTAGATATACGCCCGCAGCTCGTCCAGCCACTCTTCGCCCTTTTCAAACGCCGCGATCGCCGTTACGTAGGCAAACGCGTTGCCCTCGCCGACCTCGTCCGTGCTTATCGCGCGGCTCATTCTAGCGCGTATTTTAGGGTTCGGCGCGATGACCGCAGCCGTTTGAAATCCGGCGATATTAAACGCCTTCGTAGGCGCTACGCAAGTGATCGAGTTTTGGCGGCATTTTTCGTTTACGCTAGCATAGGGTACGTAGCGCGCGTCAGGATCGGTTAGGTCGCAGTGAATTTCGTCAGAGAGCACCAAAACGCCGTACTTCTCGCACATATCGCCGATTTTTTCAAGCGTAGCCCTATCCCAAATTTTACCGACGGGGTTTTGCGGATTGCATAAAATAAATAGCGTAGTAAGCGGGTCCGCAAGCTTGCTTTCAAGATCGGCTAGATCCATCCCGTACTCGCCGTTTTCGTATTTTAGCTCGTTTATTAAAACCTGCCTACCGTTATTTTCGATGCAGCTAAAAAATAGATGATACACGGGCGCTTGCACTACGATTTTGTCGCCGATTGAGGTAAATTTCCGCACCGCCGAGCTCATCGCGGGCACCACGCCCGAGCAAAATATCGCGCTTTCGGGCGTAAATTCGACTCCGTGTCTACGCCTCCACCATCCGCATACCGCCTCGCTCCACTCGCGCGGCGGCGTCGTGTACCCGAATACTCCGTTATCCAGCCGCTTTTGCGCGGCGGCTAAAATTTCGGGTGCGGCTTTAAAGTCCATATCCGCCACCCACATCGGCAGCACGCGCTCGTTTCGCCATTTAGACGAGTTCGTACCGCCGCGGTCTATAATTTCGTCAAAATCGTATCTCATCGCTTTCCTTTTTTTACTCGCAAATTTCGCGCCTACGCCTCTACGCCGTTTCCGGTTAGGTAAAATTTGCGCCCCGCGACGTAGTGCAGGCATCTAAGCGCGTCGTCCGCTTCGCCGAATTTCCATCTGCCGTTTTCAAAAATTTTATCGTCCGCGTAAGCCGCGACTACGTCCGCTAGAAGTAGGTCAAACTCGCTAACTGCCGCGCTTTGGGGTAAAATTTTACATATCATCCACGCCGCGCAGCCTTCCACCAGCGGTACATCGAGTCCGCCTTCAAAAAACAGCTTCGCGCCGCAAATTTCAAGCTTATCCGCCCTGTCGTTTCGACTTATTTCGCCGAGATCCAGCGTCATTTTAGCTTGCGCGGCGGTCGGCACGCTAACGGCGAAATATCCGCTCGCGTCGATCAATTTTCTAGTAAAATGCGAGCTATCCACCACGACCGAAACGCGGCTATAATCTAACGGACAAAGCCAAGACGCCGCCATTACGTCCGTCTCGTCGCCCGATTTTGCCGAGACTAGCGCCGCTGGACCGTGATTGATTAGCCTATACGCCTTGCTCAAATCAACGGGTTTTATCATATTCGCTCCTTTAAATTTTCGTAATTTTAGCGCCCAATGTTTAAATTTGCTATAATTTTAAAAAATTTTAAAGGACGAACGTGAAAATTTTAGAGAATAAAACGCGCGCGAAAAACGCTTTGTTTGCCGCCGCGGGACTTATGATAGCGGGCGCGTGGGCGAAATTTAGCCTACAAAGCGCGGCGGGCGTATTTGCGGTAGCCGTCGGAGCGATTAGCGCGCTATTTTGCGTAAAGAAGCTATTTTCGGACGGATTTTTAGAAATTTCCGGCGACGGCTGGATAATAAGAAAAGGCGGCAAGGAAGTAAAATTTGGCTTCGAGGAGGCTAGCGAATTCGCGTTAAAAACGATCGAGCCCAAAAGCGGCGTAAAAATTTTGATCGTAAAATTTAAAGCGCTAGATAAAGATAAAATCAGCGGTCTAATGCAGCCCGTTAGCGACGACGAGGCGGCGTTTTTTAACTCTTACGAAAAATCTATCGAGGAGATTAAAAACGCCCTAAACGAAAATTTCAGATCCTTTAAAAGAGGAAAATAATAAAAAATTTTAAAATTTGGAACGCCTTTTGCTTAGAAATCTGCGAAAATTTCTAAAACAAAAAGGATAAATTATGATGAGATCGCTTTGGTCGGGCGTTTCGGGTATGCAAGCGCACCAGATCGCAATCGACGTAGAGGGCAACAACATAGCCAACGTTAATACCGCGGGCTTTAAATATTCTCGCGCGAATTTTTCGGACATTTTAAGCCAAACGCCAAGGGTAGCTACCGCTCCGCAAGGCGAGCTGGGCGGACAAAACGCGATGCAAATCGGCCTTGGAACGTCGATAAATTCGACGACTAGAATTTTCTCGCAAGGCACGCTGACTTCGACCGATAAAAACACCGACTTAGCGCTTCAAGGCAATGGCTTCTTCGTCGTTAGTCCCGACGGCGGCACTACGCGCTACTACACTAGAAACGGCGATTTTTTACGCGATAAGGCGGGAAATTTCGTAAACGAAAGCGGCCATATCGTGCAAGGCTGGACGCGCGACGAAGAAACCGGCACGATAGATACCACCGCGCCTATTAAAAATATCGTCATCAAAGAGGGCTTAACTACGCCCGCGCGCGCCACGAAAGAGATGAGAGTAAAGGGTAACCTAGACTCGGGCAACGCGATAGGTAATCGCTCTACGCCTATTTATTCGTTAGACTCGGTAACCGGCGGCAGGGACTTCGACGGCGACGATCTAAGAAGCAACTCCGAAATCCATAGCGAAAACGACGTAAACGCGAACGAATTTTACACTAATGCCAAAAACGAACAGGTGCTAACCGAGCGTGGCGTGGATCTCGGCGTAACGTTTAACGAGCTCGGCAACGGGCTTGCGCTTCGCGACGGACAGGGTATATGGGTCAGCTACGCAAACGCCGTTACTAAAAACCCGTTTTCAATCGGTAGCACGAACCCCGCGAACATCGGCCAATTTACCACCCCGCAAACGCTAAACATCACGTTAAACAATACGACTATAACGGCTACGGTTAATAACATTTCAGAAGTCGCCGCCGCTATCAACGCGCAGTATAATAACACCGGCGTGCGCGCCGAAATTTCGGAAGGCTACAAGCTAACTTTAATCAACCGTAATAACTCGGGAACCACGGCGAATACCAAAAATATCCACCTAGTGGTAAACGGCACGGATTCCACCGGTATGGCTGCGGGCACGCACGGCGGCACGCTAAATATCATCACGGCGTATCAATATAAATATAATAGCTCAAGCGTAACGGCTAACCACCAAGCAAACGACGGCATCCCTCGCTCGGTACATACTACGGAGGACTTGCGCGCGGCGATACAAAAAGATATGCGCGCCTACGTAGATTATAACGGCGACGGAATGCTAGGCGGCGCAGCGATCGGAACGCCTCCGTCGCTAACGGCGGGCGAAGCGATCCTCGCGGCATCGGACGCAGCAAAACTAGCCGAGAAAACATATAACGTGAAATATAATACGGACGTAAATAACGGCATCCCAGCAGCTACCGCTGTAACGAATGCGATAGCAGAAGTACAAAGTAAATTATCGGGCAATTACCTAGCCGCCTATAATGCCGGTCCAGCTATTGCTAAACACGAGAACGGACTAGCCGCTATAACTTCTAGCACTGATAAGATTACCGCCACAAATGCCTACAACAATGCCTTTAAAGCATCTATCGCATTAGGCAACAACGTCCCGACAGCGGTAGCGGCAGGTATAGCAGCAGTAACGGCATCAGGAATAAGCACCGCTAGTTTAACCGCATATAACGCGGCAACTGCTACAGCTGAACAGGGGCATGCGGCAGGCATTAAAGGAATTTTATCCATCCTTGATACATCTGACCTAAACGACGGAGCAAAGCTAACTGTAAATAAACAAGGTCAATACCAGCTAGAAAATCCCGCCAGTAGTAGAGCCGATCAGCCGATTTATATGACGGTAACTGGGCTTACGCAAGAGGCATCTAGCGGCGGCAACGCGATTAGCGAAAACACCAAGCTTACGACTATTATGAGCGCGCTAGAAGGCGCGATGAGCTCTGGTCAAGCTGTGCGAACCAGCGGCGCGCTGATGATGTCTAGCCACGGCGCTACGGCCGAAATTTACGACTCGTTAGGCTCAAAGCACACCGTTAGCATCAAATGGGCGAAAACTGGTACCACGAGCGACGGCGGCACCGAATGGAGCATGATAATTCAAGTACCGGAACCCGCCGAGATCAACTTTTCAGGCTCGGGCCCTAGAAACGTGCTAACCGGCTCGCTTCGCTTTAATTCAAACGGCTCGCTAGCCAGCTTTAACCCGGCCGGTTTTAGCTTTACGGCAAACAACGGCTCTGCCGCCGGCCAAAGCGTAAGGCTAAATTTCGGCCTAGGAACGGATTTTAACGGATTAACGAGTTTCGATAAAAAATCTTCCACCGACTCCATAGCCCAAGACGGCTACGCGGGCGGCACGCTAACGAACCTAAAAGTCGACGAAAACGGCACGATAATCGGCACGTTCTCAAACGGCAAGAGCTTCGGACTGGCGCAAGTAGCGGTAGCGACGTTTACGAATCAAGAGGGCTTGCATGCCGAAGGCGAAAACGTCTTTTCGATGACGTCAAACTCGGGCGAAGCGGTTATCGGCACCGCAGGAAGCGGCGATAAAGGCACGATAGCCGCGGCTAAACTCGAAGCGAGTAACGTCGATCTAAGTCGCGCGCTAACGCAGCTAATCGTAATCCAGCGCGGCTATCAGGCAAACTCCAAGACGATAACCACGAGCGACGAGATGCTAAATACGCTATTGCAGCTTAAAAACTAAAATTTCTAATACGGCGCGGTCTTTGCGGATCGCGCTCGCTTCTTAAAATTCGCTTCTTAACTTTTCCATTGCTCTTTGCAAAATTTATTGCGATTTGATAGATAATAAACTATTTTCGTCAAGGAGGTCAAAAACACAGATATATAAAAATCGGAAAATTTTTGCCGACTAGCGTCAAAATCGCGCTTAGCAAGGATAACGTAATTTTTTCGGTAATAAAATCAGACTTATTCGCATCCGAATTTTAGTCCGTCGCTCTTTTTAGGATTATCCCGCTTTTATCGCAGGATAATCGCCTTAGTAAAATTTCAAGCCAAAAGAGCGAATTTATTTTAGCAACCCGCTTGATTTTAGCATATTCGTAATCTCCTTAACATCGGCCGCTCCCTGGCGGCAAGCGGATTCTTGCTCCTCTTTGCTTAGCTTTTTTATCTGCGCATAGTCGGCCTCAAACTCTTTTTTCGTTTTTTCAGCGCTAAACTCCTTGTTGTTCTCCGCTTTGGCTTGTTTTGCCATCGCTTCGATAAACTCGTAAGAAACCTTTTCGTACTCTTTGCAAGCGGCAGGCGTTTCTGCGGCCGCCAAATGTCCGGCAAAAGCGCAAAGCGCGACTAAAATTAGCGATTTTTTCATATTTTTCCTTTTTTTGAAGTGCGAGCGCATTGTAGTAAAATTTAGCTAAATTTTGCCTCGCAGCGCGATCGTTTCGCTAAAAGTTATCTCGCGGGCGTAAAATTTTACTCCGGACAAATTTTGCGATCAAATTCGGTGAATACGGAGGAAGTAAATTTGCGCTCAAATTCGACGAATTGTAAATTTGAACGCAAAAGCATAAGCGGAAGTATCGCGGAGCAAATTTGCTTGTTTTCTACTCCGCTACGCTCGTAGCTAAAAAAGAAAAAGTAAAATTTGAGCGTGCGCTAGACATATAGCCTGCGGAGCGAAAATTTTACGAGATCAAGCAAAGATGCCCGCGAGACGACGCACCGCCAAAAAACGTAAGCGGAAGTATTTTACAGAAACATTTTGCTTCGCAAAAACACTACGCTTGTTTTAAGATGATTTTTGTGGTTGCGACGTAAAATTTCGGCGTAGATAGATAGAACATATAGTTCATCAAGCCGAAATTTTACTAGCTCTACAAAAAGCGCTCAAAAGACGACGCATTAAATACTTTGTAGGATTTTTGGTTTTGAAAACGCCGTAATCGGCCTAATCTCTCCTTTAAATTTCTCGACCTGCGCTAGCGCGGTGTGAGCCGAGTTGCTTTGCGCTAGGCTTGAAGTGCCTTTGTCGCGTGTTAGGACGTTTACGCAGCCGTGCTGGCATAGGCTCTTTTCGCCCCAATTTTCCGGGTCGTACCACGCGCCCTCGCAGATAGCTATGACGCTTTGCGGCACGACGTCGGTTACTAAAACGCCGGTTAAAATTTCGCCTCTACCATTAAATACGCGCGCTATATCGCCCGTAGCTAGACCGCGCTCTTTGGCGTCTTTCGGGTTGATTAGCATCGGTTCGCGTCCGCTAACTTCGGCGAAATTTCTAATAATCGAATTGTTTAGCTGGCTGTGCAGGCGGTAGCGAGAGTGCGGGCTGACGATATGCAGCGGATACTTCTTGCTCGCGTTGCCTAGCCATTCAAAAGGCTCGATCCACGCAGGGTGCGCAGGGCAGTCGGCATAGTTCATCTTCGCTATCGTCGGCGAGTATAGCTCGATTTTACCCGACGGAGTTCCTAAACGGTTTTTAGCCGGATTTTCGCGGAAGGCGGCTAGGCGAGTGTAGAGCGCGTTGCTCTCGTCGTCTTTTTCAAATCTCACGAATCCTTTTTCGTAAAATTCCTCAAAGCTAGGCATGCTTAAATTTAGCCCCTTGGCCTGCTCGGCCGCGTCGGCATAAAATTCCTTCATCCAGCCAAGCTCGTCCTTGCCCTCGCTAAACGCCTCGCCGTAACCCCAGCGTTTGCAAATTTGCTCGCAGATCCAAAAGTCGCTCTTACTCTCGCCCATCGGCGCGATGACGGGCTTATAGGCTACGATATATTCGCCGCTGTCGCCGGTTTGGTTTATATCGTTACGCTCCACTTCGATAGCTACGGGTAGTACGATGTCGCTAAATTTCGCCGTGCTGGTCCAATAAGGCTCGGCGGTGATGACGGTTTCGAATTTTCTCCACTGCTTGACGGCGTTGTTTACGTCTTGATGGCGCGTAAACATCGAGCCTGAGGCCATATACGCCACTCTCATGCGAGGTAGTTTAATCTTCGTGCCGTCGTAGTCGATCTCTTTGCCGGGATACTCTAAGGCCTCGATGCTGCGAGAGGACGGAATGGTGACGTTTTTAGCGTCTTTCCAAGGAGCCTTGCCTAAATTTTCGTATTTTTCGCTAATGCGCGTGCTGATGCCTTTTAGCGTCGGCGAAATTTTATTCGTCATACCGCCCGAGTCGTATCCTAGGCTAAACTCAAAGCCAAGGCCTTCTTTACCGATGTAGCCTAGCATCGCGTTAAGAGCTATAAGCGCCCAGAAAGGCTGCTCGCCGTGGTCGGCTCTTTGAAGCGCGCGGCCTATAAGGATAGTCGTCGGTTCTTTGGCTAGCGCCTCGGCGAAGCTTTTTATCTTATCCGCCGCTACGCCGCAAATTTTACTCGCCCACTCCGCGTCCTTTACGACTTTGTCGGTCTCGCCCGTAAAGTATTCTTTAAATTTATTAAATCCGACGGTGTATTTTTTGATAAATTCCTCGTCGTAGAGCTTGCTTGTAAACAGATGGTGGCACATGCCGATAATTAACGCCGCGTCGGTATTAGGGCGTACGATGATATTTTCGGAGCCGAAGTAGCGCGCCGTATCGTTTACCATCGCGTTTACGCTATATGTTTTAATGCCCGATTTTTTAAGCTCTTTTATACCTACGTAGCCCTCGTGAGTAGGAGGCACGGATGAAATTTGATTTGTTACGATAGGATCGGTCGCCCAAAATACGACGTTTTTAGCGTTTTTAACTATCGCCGCCCACTTAGTCGGCGTATCGTAAACCGCGCTTGAGCCTAGCACGTGAGGCATGATAACCAGACCCGCCCCCGTCGAATAATCGCCGCTTTCCTCCACGTAGCCGCCTAAAATTTTAAGCATCCTGTGAGCGACCGTACGCCCCCAGCTGACCTTGCCGCTGCCGCCCCACCAGTAGCACTCACCGTAGATC
>NZ_CAJPMA010000022.1 GCF_905371695.1 uncultured Campylobacter sp.
GCTCGGCGATTAAAGAGGGTATAGCGCTCGTAACGCTCGCGTAAAGTCCCGAAAAGTCGAAATTTAGCGGAAATTTTACGTTTGCGGAGTTATTTTTAATTAGCGCGATTTTATATGCTTTTACGCCGTTATCTTCGAGCGTTACGAGCGCTATACCCTCTTTAATCGCCGAGCTTACGTCCGCGCTTAGTTCGTCGCCTTTTTTGTAAAATTTCTTATTTAGCTTGATTTGCGCTTTCGCGATGTCCTTAGTAGGCGTTAGCGTCGAATAGTTCCAGCCGCTCACGTCTAATTCTATACTCGCGCTCGCTCCGCTAACCGGATCGGTCGCTACTACGACATAGTTGCCGCTTTGAGCGAACGAATACTCGAAACTTTGCTGTCTGGTGGCGAAAGTATCGACGGTTTCAAACGAAGAGTGCCATCTAATCACGCCTCTATCGTCGCTGGAATAATCCCAAATTTGCCTTTTTACCTCGAATTTTAGCGGTATTTTAACCTCGTCGCCGCTAATAGATTTTAGCGCGACGCTTTTGATTTTTATCTTTTCGTTAGGCTCGATAAAATTTTTATCGACGGCTACGCCTACTACGTTTTCATACGGAAATACCGTAAAATCCTTTGCCGCGCTTACGTTTTTACCGTCGTCGTTTACGCTAAAATTTATCACGCCCTTTACGATGCTAGGGGTATTTATGCCGCCCGCGCCGTCCGTTTCCATTTCAAGCCCCAAAGGCTCTTGCCATTTTCCGTTTTCGTCAAGCTTTATCTGTTTGGTTAGCGTATCGTATTGCACCGGCGGTAGGATGCTATTTTTAAAGCTGTAGCCTTTAAAATTTTCGTTTTTATACTCGTAGTCGAAGAATGAAATATCGATATTTCCGCCCATTTTGCTAGCCGCACCGCCGATTAGATACGAGCTGCTTAAATTTATCAAAGTAAAATCGCCCGCTAGAAAACTATCTTTTTCAAGAACGATTTCGTTTTTTAGCCTTGCGGGCACGAAGCTTTCTACGTAAAAGGCGTTTTTGGCGATTACTTTATCGGCGTAGATAATTTCAAGATTAAAAGCGCCCGTTAAATCGCTTAAAATTTCCTCGTCGAAATCAAAAGCTCCGACGTCGTCGGTTTTTTTAGCTGTCTGCGCTATTAGCTTGCCTTGCGGGTCGGTAAGTTTTAGCTTAACGGGCATATTCGCCAGCGGCTTAAAATTTCTATCTTTTACGTAGCTTACGCCCTTTATATTTTCGCCGGGACGCACGATATTAGTCGCAAAATGCGTAAACGCGCTAAAAATTTCGCTCGGCTCGGAGGTTGAAATTTTAGCGTCTTCGTTTATGTTTTTACCTTCGCCTAAAATAAGGAAATTTTGCTCTTTGCCGAGGCTTACCACGACCGAGCGCGCCTGCTTATAAATATCTTTTTTCTCGAATCTAAACGCGCCTTCGTCGTTCGTAGCGCCGAAGGCTAGTTCTTCGTTTTTAGTTCCGTAAATTTTGACGTTGGCGTTTGCTAGCATTGTATTTTCGCCTAAGCGGTTGGCAAAGACGAAAATTTCGTTTTTAGATACTTTTGCGGTAATCGCCACGTCGCTTAAATAAACGATTTTTGAAACGCTTTTATCTTTGTCGTAATACGCCGTTATTTTGTACGCACCGTCGCCTGCGCCCGCGAAATCAAGCTTGATTTTATATTCGCCGATCTCGTTTAGCGCGCCGCTTAGATCGTAAATTTTACTCGCTACTTCCGTCGCGAGATCCGAAAATTCGCTCTTATCTCCGAAATTTAAAAAATACCTAAAATTTTGATCGCTTATTTTTTCTACTACGACTTTTAGTTTACCGACGTTTGCACCTTTAAAGCCGATCTCGCCTACGCTCGAAATATAGGGCTTATCGTCTAAAAATTTCGCAAACGGCGCGTAGCTAGGCATTTTTACGCTAAATTTTTTCTCGCTTCTCACGACCGCGTCGCTATCGCCGAAGCCGGGCAAAATTTTAACGTCGTACTCTTTTTGCGGGACGAATTCGTCGCTTATTACGTCTATATAATAATCCATCCCGCTAGGAGCGTCTTTTCTCTCTTCTTCATTTAAATAATCCAAGTAGCGAATGTCGCTTAATTTAAAACTTTGTACGCCAGAAACGTTAACGTATTTTTTGAGCTGCGCGTCGGAGTAGAGCCAATCTTTTAAATAAATTCTAGCCCCTAGCTTGCCGCCTTCTAAGCTAACGCCCGAAATTTTCTCCACGCTCATCGTGCTTGCTTTGGCGAATTTTTGAAGCGCCTGCGCGTCGTCTCGTTCACCTTGTTTCGAGTTTGTTAATTTATACTCGACGTCTTCGCTAAATTTCGCGCCGAATTTACTCTGGAAATTTTTAGGCAAAGTAAATTCTGGCTCGCTGATATTTTTATCTAAAACGATGTAAAAATCGCGTTTTGAAGCGCTCTCTACGCTAAAATTCGCGTCTTTTACTTTTAGCTTGGCTTCTAGCTCGCCTTCTTTGGGCTCGTCGTTAAATTTTAAGATAAATCTATCGTTCGTTAGCTTACTCGTGCCGCTTACTTTAAACTCGCCGGCGCTAAATCGCGCTACGCCGCCGTTCATATTGCACGTATATTCCACTCCCGCGTGAAGGTCTTTGGTGTAAAACAAAAGCGATTTTTCTTCATATTCGATCACGCCGTTAAGCGCGGGCTTACAATCAAATAGCTTTTTATGGCTAATTAGCCCTACTAATTGATCGTCGTTTTTCTCGGTAAGTCCGAAATTTACGGTCGTATTCGAGCCCGATACTTCGCCGTTAAAGCTATTTGCCTGCAATAAGCAAGCGGCAAACAGCGGCAAGAAAAGCCGTTCGTAGCGCATTTTATCTCCTTATGGTTATTTTGATTTCGTTTAAGTTAGAGTTGCCGTCTAGACAGCCGATTTTATGCTCTCCTAGCGGCAGTTCTTTTAAAATTTCCTCGCCGCTGACTAGCTTTTCAAACTCGCCGTCGTCTACTTTGATGAAAATTTCGTCCCCTAAATACGGGAAGCATTTTATCGCAACTTTACTTGAATTTTCGTTAGTTACGAGTGTTTCGTTTGCGTAAGGGCGCGCAATTAGCGGTTTTTTTGATTTTAGCGACTCGGCGCACGGACTAGCGGCGAGCTCGCTCGCGCTTAAAATCTTATTTTTATAAAGAAAATCAAGTTCCTCGCCGCGTATATTTTCGCATTTGCTTTTTAGCTCCACGCCTAAAATTTGCTCGTCGTTCCTTAAAATTTTGCAGCTTTTAAGCTCGTAAGGATCAAGGCACGTAAGCGTAGTTTTTATACCCGCCGGCTCGCTCATAAATTCCAAATTTCGCCGCTGCGCTAAAATTTTAAATACATCAAATACTATTTTGCTAGCGTCGTTTAGTCCGGTTAAATTTTGCGTTTTAGAGGCGTTAAAATTTCCCGCCCAGACGGCTACGGTGAAATTTTTATTAACGCCTATGGCGTAGATGTCGCGCGCGCCGTAGCTAGTACCGGTTTTAAAAGCGATTTTGGGCGTATTTTGGGCGTATTGCCATGCATTTTTTAAATAAGCGCGGTTTGCTTCGCTTAAAATTTTAGCCGTCAAAAAGGCGCTTTGAGGGCTAATTAGGCTTAAATTTTCATCTTGCTTATTTACTAACTCGCCCGCGAATTCCAGCGGTCTTAAAACTCCGTCGTTTGCGTAGATCGTGTAAAGATGAGCGATATTTAAAAGGCTAAGTTCCACGCTTCCAAGAGCGATGGAAGCGCCGTAAAATTCCTTCGTTTCGCTCGTTAAATCAGCCTTTGACAAAAGCTCGTAAAGCCCGTTATTTCCTAGCTTGGAGTTTAAATTTACTGCGGGTATATTTAGGCTAAATTTTAGCGCGTCCGCGGCGCTTACGATGCCTAAATATCCCTCGTCGTAATTTTTAGGCGCGTATTCGTTTATAAAAATTTGCGTGTCTATTACGCGCGTTTTTGGCGTGATTAGCCCGTCTTCTAGCGCTAGCGAAAATATAAAGGGCTTTAACGTACTGCCCGCGTTTCGCCGCATATAAAGCGCGGAATTTAGCCCGTCTTTGGCGTTTGCGTCGTGAGATCCTACAAAGGCTACGACGCTCATTTTTTCGTTGTCGATTACGACGCCGGCGGCGTTGTTGGCGTTTTTGTCGCGCAGTTTAACCATTGCGGAATTTAGCGCGTTTAAAAGATCGTTTTGCAGCGTCAAATCCAAATTCGAGCGCGAGACGCCGTTTTTAAAAGCGACGCGCGAAAATTCGGGCGCATTTTGCGGCGCGCTAATCCTAACGTTTTTAAAAGGCTCGGCCTGCGCTCTTTTAAATGCACTAAGATCGATGACGCCCGCTCGGTAAAGCAGCTTTACGACGCGGTTTTTTAGGCGGTTCACGTCCGATTTTTTATCGAGGCGGTTTTTGTTGGGATTTTTAGGTATAGTGCTTAAAAGCGCCGTCTGCGCGATGCTAAGCTCGCCCGGTTCGCGCCCGAAATAAAACCTAGACGCCGCGCGAATGCCCTCGATATTTCCGCCGTAAGGGGCGAGATTGAAGTAAAAATTTAAAATTTCGTCTTTGCTAAAATGCGCTTCAAGCTGCAACGCGCGGAAAATTTCTTTGATTTTGTTGCCGTAGGTGCGTCCCTGCGGACTCATCATGCGCGCTACTTGCATGGTAATCGTGCTAGCTCCGACGCGGTTGGCGTTTCGCGCGTTGTAAATCGCGGCGCGAGCGATGGAGAAGGGATTAACGCCTAAATGGTAGTAAAAATAGCGGTCTTCAAAGGCTAAAACGCTTTTTTTTAAAATTTCCGGGATCTCGCTAGCGTTCGCGTCAAAGCGCCAAATGCCGTCTGCGGCGAGCTTTGCGTTAATTATCTCGCCGTTTGCGCCGTATAAAATTTGAGCCTGCTCTCTTTTTAGCGCGGCGTAATCTAACGGGAAAATTTTATCTAAAATCAAAAATGAAACGATAAGCGCAAGGCAGGCTAAGGCGGTAAATTTTAGGCTAGATTTTAAGAAATTTTTCATCGCGCGATTATAGCTAAAATTTAAGAGCCTTTGGCTATAATGCGCGCTTTTTGGAGTTAAAATGCCGCTTTCAAAACTTAATAAAGAACAATACGCCGCAGCTACCGCACCTGCGGGTCATAATCTAGTAATCGCAAGCGCTGGAACGGGCAAGACGAGCACCATCGTCGCCCGCATCGCGCATCTTTTAAATTTAGGCGTAAAGCCGGAGCGAATTTTGCTTCTAACCTTTACCAATAAAGCCGCCAGCGAAATGATCGAGCGCCTGGGACGCCACTTCGATAAACGCGTAACGGACGCCGTAACGGCGGGCACTTTTCACTCGGTTAGCTACGCGCTGCTAAAAAGCCTTAATAAAGGCGTCACGCTAAAACAGCCAGGCGAGCTAAAAACGCTGCTAAAAAGTCTTGTCGAGCGGCGTAAATTTCACCATTTAAGCGACGTTAAACCCTACGGCGGCGCATATCTTTACGACATGTATTCGCTTTACCAAAATAGCGTCTGCGGGCAAAATTTCGCCGACTGGCTAAAAGATAAAAGCGAGGAGCAGGGCGTCTATGCCGAAATTTACGAAGACGTGCTAGCAGAATTCGAAGCCGAGAAGAAAAAATTTAGCTACGCCGATTTTAACGACTTGCTAATAAACATGACGGACGCGCTAAAATCGGGCGCGCCTATAAGCTTTGACGAAATTTTAATCGACGAATATCAAGACACCAACACGCTTCAAGGCGGGCTAATCGACGCGTTTAAAACCGAAAGCCTCTTTTGCGTCGGCGATTTCGATCAAAGTATTTACGCTTTTAACGGCGCTAATATAGAGATCATCGGCTCGTTTAAAGAGCGATTCGCGGACGCTAAAATTTACGCGCTAAATACCAATTACCGCAGCAGCGCAAGTATTTTAGCGCTGGCTAATAAAGTGATCGCCAATAATCCGCGCCTTTACGAAAAGCGCCTAACCGTTAGCCGCGAAGGCAAATTTAAAGCGCCCGTGCTGCTGGTTTACGGCGAGCTTTTCGAGCAGTACGCCGCAATCGCGGACATAATTTCGCTTTCGCCGTTTTCGCGCGAGCAAATAGCGATAATTTTCCGCAACAATTCAAGCGCGGACGGGCTAGAAGTGGCGTTAAGAGAGCGAGGCATCGCTTCTAAACGCAAGGGCGGGGTAAGCTTTTTTGAAAGCCGCGAGATAAAGGCGCTTATGGATTTGATGGGGATTTTCATAAATCCGCGCGATATAATGGCGTTTATCCACGTATGCGAATACGCAAAAGGCGTCGGCAGCGCGGCTAGCAAGGAAATTTTCGACGCGCTTATAAAACTCGGGCGCGGAAGTATAGTCGAAGGGCTTTTAGCGCCCGACGGCAGCGTAAATATCTCAAGCCATAAAAAAAGGAACTATCAGCTAGGACTTTTCGACGATATCGACGAATTCGCCGACGTTTCGCGCTTTAAGCACCTAAAATTTAGCGACGATTTTTTATCGCATCCGATTTTAAAAATGCAGAAATTAAACGAGAGCGGGGCGACGTTTTTGTATGAAATTTATAATTTTTTACGCGCCGCAAAACGTATTTCTCGCCCTAGTAGCCTAGTTAGCGAGATTAGAGGCAGTAAAATTTACGAATTTATAGCAGACGCGCTAGCTACCAAACGCGCCACGCTAAAAAACGGCAAGGTCGATGTCGCACTTAAAAGCGAGGCGAAAGAGCGCATTATGCAAAAGTCGCAGGTGTTAGTAGAGCTTGCTAAAAAATATCACGAATGCGAGAAATTTTATAATTTTATTACGTTAGGGAGCAACGAAATTAGCCAAGGCGAGGGCGTAAGCCTACTTAGCGTGCACGCAAGCAAGGGTTTGGAATTTGACCAAGTATTCGTAGTAGATCTCGCGCAAAATCGCTTCCCCAACCTTAAATTAATGAGCATGGGCGGCTCTCTCGAAGAGGAGCGGCGGCTATTTTACGTGGCGGTTACGCGCGCGCGCGACGAGCTTTATTTAAGCTACGCCAAATTCGACAAGATAAAAAAGGTTAACTATCAGCCTAGTAGGTTTTTGATAGAGGCGGGGATGGCTAGCGAAGGGATTTAAACCGCCTTAAAATTTACTAGGTCGCGCGGCGCCCGCAAATTTCGTTTCAAGCAAGAATTTTACGTTAGCGGCAAGACGTTACGGCAAGTAAATTTTAAAAAGCGATGGCGGCGCGAACAATGCCGCAAAGGTATTTCGTAAAATTTAAAATTTAGCGCCCGAAACTAGGCGCTAGAAGTCGGTTGTAAGCGAGGTTGTCGCGCGACCGTCGCAAAAAGGCGTAGAGGCTAGGTTAAACGGCTTTTACCATTATTTTAGTAAGAATTTTGCTAAATTTCGCGGGATCGTCGATCGCGATACCTTCGTTTATCTTCGCCATATCAAGAAGCAGAGCGCTCGCGTCGTAGATCGCGCTCGCGTCTTTTTCTAATTTTGCGAAAATTTCGTGCTCGGCGTTGATTTCAAGGATCGGCTTAACCTTCGGCAGATCGCTTTGCCCCATCTGTTTTAGCATCGATTGCATCGCATAGTCGGGATCGTTTTTATCGTAGATTAATACCGCCGCAGACTCGCTTAGGCGGGAGCTTACGCGCACGTCTTTGACCTCGTCTTTTAAAATTTCACGCATTTTTACAAGAGTTTTTGCGACCTTACTTTCGTCCGCCTTGGCTTTTTCGTCTACCTTAGCATAGTCGTCTACGTCCGCATGTGAGACCGATTTTATCGGAGTTTTATCAAATTCGGTTACCATCGGCATCACGATCGTATCGATCTCTTCGTCCATAATTAGAACTTCGACGTCGTTTTTCTTAAAGCTTTCTAAAAGCGGCGAGTTCTTAAGCATATTTTCATTATTTCCGCTGATAAAATAGATCGATTTTTGATCCGCTTTCATCGCGTCTTTATATTCTTTTAGGCTGACTAATCCGTCTCGTTTGCTTGATTTAAATAGACATAAATCTAAAATTTGCTCTTTATCGTTACCGAATCCGTAAAGCCCTTCTTTTAGTACTCTACCGAATAATGCGTAAAATTTTACGTATTTTTCGCGATCGCTCTCTTTTAGTTTGCCGAGCTCGCTTAAAATTTTCTTGACGCTTTGCTCTTTTACGCTGCGAAGTATCGCGTTTTCTTGTAAAATTTCGCGGCTAACGTTTAGCGGCAGATCCTCTACGTCGATCACGCCGCGCACGAAGCGTAAAAACGGCGGCAGTAGCTCTTTTGCGTCGTCGGTAATAAAAACTCGCTTAACGTAAAGCTTTACGCCGCTTTCGTAATCGACGCGAAATAGATCGAACGGCTGGACGCTCGGCACATAAAATAGCGTCGAATACTCTATTTTGCCTTCGGCTTTGGTATGTATGTAAAGCAGCGGATCGGCGCTGTCATGGCTGATTTGCTTGTAAAAATCGGCGTATTCTTCGGGTTTTATGCCGGCCTTATTCATACGCCAAAGCGCGCTTGCGCGGTTGATCTGGACGTTGCGCGTCTCGTATTTTCCCTCTTTTTCGCCGTCTTTTGCGTCGCTAGCAGGCGCTATCCACTCCTCTTTATCCATAAAAATCGGATACGGAATGTGGTTTGAGTATTTTTTGATTATGTTTTCTAGCCTCCACGCATCGGTAAACTCGTCGTCGTTTAAAAATAGCGTGATTTGCGTGCCGTGAGTATCTTTTTGCGCGTCCGAAATTTCGTAGCTTTTCGCGTCCGAGCTCCATTTATACGCGTGCTCATCGAGCGCTTTGCGGCTTACGACCTCGATTTTAGAAGCGACCATAAACGCCGAGTAAAAGCCCACGCCGAACTGTCCGATTAGCGAACTGTCCTTTTTGGCGTCGCCACTAAGGTTACTCAAAAAGCCCTTCGTCCCGCTGCGCGCGATCGTACCTAAATTCGTGATTAGCTCGTCTTTATCCATGCCGATACCGTTATCGCTGATGCTTAGCGTTTTGGCGTCTTTGTCGATTTTCAGATCGATGCGCGGCGTATAAGTTAGGTTTTTGTATTTTTCGTCTGTCAAGGTTAGATAATTTAGCTTATCAAGCGCATCGGAAGCGTTAGATACGAGCTCGCGAAGGAAAATTTCCTTATTTGAGTAAAGCGAGTGTATCATTAAATTTAATAGGTCGTTAACCTCGGTTTGAAACTCGAATTTATCTGCCATTGTTAGTCCTTTTGGTTAAAATTTTGGCAGATTATAGCACAGAGCGCTAAAAATTTCTTTAAACTTGATAAGATTACTATCAAGTTTATTAAAATTTAAATCGCAAAATTTTCTCGCTCTCGTAAAATTTAGCCTGCTCTTTCGTAAATTCGCAAAGATTTTTGTTTAGCGAATTTTTATCGCAAAGCCCGAAATTTAAAAGCGTTTTTATCATTTTATCGCTATCGATCGCGCAGGCTACCTTAATAAAATTTTGAATTTCTTCGCTGTTTACGCCCGAAATTTCGCGCCGATTTAAAAGCTCGTTTAAAAACTTCTCTTGGTTTGCGTAAAATTTCGCAAATTCAGCTTCGTTTGTAAATTTTCTAACCTCCATGTCGGGCGCTGCGTTGGCGTTTGCGCTAAAACCGCTTTGCGTCAAAAATATAAGCGTATTGCCCGCGATGCCCGAAATCACCCCCGAAGCACCGGTGCCCATTTTTAAAATTTTGCTAAAAAGCCTAAAATTTTCACTTTCGTATGCTAGCTTTAAAGTCTGCTCTCCGTTCGCTTTCGCGCCATTTTCTAAAAGCAAGTCGGCTAATTTTACTATCTCGTCCTCGCTAAATCTCGACGTCGCTTCTATGCGAGACGCTAATACCGCGTCGAGCAAAGAGAGATTTCCGTCTATTTTATAGTTAAGCTCGGGTTTAAATTTTAGCATGGCCTTTATGCGCTCAAAGTCGAATTTTCCGCCTTGATATGCCTTCGCGTTTTGGATAAAAGGGGTAAAAAGCCGCTCTTTAAAAGCACCGAATTCGTCGTTTATTTTGCTTTTATTTTTTGCGGCGCAGGCTAAAATTTTATCCAGCTCGCGGTCAATCCGATCGTCTTGCGTATTTAGACTATAAAAAATGTCGAATTTTATATCGCACGCAAGCAGCGGTAGATAAAGAGTGAAAATAAATAGTAATTTTTTCATAAATTTTACTTGCTAGCAGAGCTTAAAATCGCGTCAATAAAAACATAAGATTTCATTTCGCGTTTCGATGCTCGTCTAAAACGGCTTGCATTTTTTCGCGCGTAGCGTCTAGCCAGTCCGCTTTCGCGGTATCTACTAGATCAAGACAGACGATCTTTATCTCGCCGCCTTTAAAGCTAAAATTTTTGGCGTCTAAAATTTCGCTTCCGACGATCACCAAGGGTTGCACCTTTAAATTTAGCTTTTCGGCTAAAATTTTTGCTCCACCCTTAAACGGCAAGAGTTTGCCCGTAGCGCTTCTGGTGCCTTCCGGAAATATCGCCAAAACTCGCCCGTTAGCCACTCTATCCTTTGCGTCGGACAGCAACTTGATTAGCGATTGTTTATTCTCGCGCTCGACGGCTATCATTTTAGGTAAGCTTAAAATTTTGCCGATTATCGGGATTTTACCGATTTGAGCTTTGGATATCCAGCATAAATTCGCAGGATGAATTTCTTCTAAAACCACGATGTCTAGCATACTTTGATGATTTATTAGGAGTAAATTCGCTTCTTTATTAAACTCTCCCTCCACGCTTAATCTATATCCGCCGAAAAATCTCTGCGTGCGTCCCCAAACGCGCCTGATAGCTCTATGATGGGCGTTAAACAGCCACATAAACAGCACGACAAAGCAGACGCTAATAACGAATTCGACCGCAAAAAACGCGGCTTTAATTCTTGACAAGATCATCTTTTTTTACCCAGCCTATCTTGCCGTCTTTAAATAAAATTTTACGCCACTCTTCGCGGTCGCCTAAAATTTCGACGTTTTCTTTCGTGACGGAGGTATAAAATACGCTTGAATTTTTAGTAGGCAGTATCGTTACGTTTACTTGCGGTTTTAAAACCGCCTTTCCGAACGGATTATAAGTATAAACCCCAAGCGCGATGAAAACGCCCGCGACGAAAAAGTAGCTAAAATTTCGCTTCAAAAGCGCCAAAATCAAAAATAACGCTACGCACGAATATATAGCGACGTTTTTGTAAAGGCTAAATTCGCTTTGCTTGGGATTTAATCCTATCTGCGTGCTAACTTCGTCCTCTTCGACCGAAACCGGTAGCGAAAAGCTCTCGAATTTCGCCTTTTTTAGATTGTAGTAGTTAAAGTCGAGGCTTTTTTTATTTGGCTTAAATACGGCGAAATAATACGCGCTTTGCGAGCTAAAATCGCCGTTTATCGTATCTACGCCTTGTTTTAAAATGGTCGTATTTTGGATATTAAACGAGCCTAGATCGACGTTTTTACCGCGTAGCTCTACTACCATGATGTTATTCGTATCGTCGAATTTCGTGGTTTTAAATTTCTTTACTTCCAGACTATCGGCTACGATGCCGTTAAAGTTTTCGTCCGCGCGTAGCTCTCTAAATTTCGGCAAGAATAGATTTAAATTCGCGCTTTGATAATCCTCGCCGTTTCGTTTTAAGCTTAGGCTTACGCGCGCGCTCTTTGCGTCGATACTCTTAGCCATAAAGTAAAACGTCGCGGAATACGCGCCTACGTCGCTTTTTACCCACTCTAACGTCTTTTTATTTAGCCATTTTACGTTCGTTTCGTCTACGTCGGTTATAAACTCAAAATCCAATTCGTTTTGCGTATTCGCCGTAACTTCTAGGCTAAAAATTTCGCCCACGATCGCGTTTTTTGGAATATTTGCGGCTTTTAGGATTAGCTCTTTGGGCTTAACGCGGTCGTAAATTTGAAAATCGGGAGTCGTAATATCGGGTTCGTCGGTGGGCACGATATTTTGCATTTGCTCGGGCGTTATGCGCTCGGGCTGCGGAGAGGCGAGTTTGGAGCTAATGTCGGGGTTGATTTCTCTTTGAGGGTTGGCTCCGCCTTTTTGATTTTGTAAATTCCTGTCAGTGCTACTCGGATGCGTTTGGGGTTTTAGTGGGGCACTCGTCGTTTTGTCTTCGCGCGCGCCGTTCATCATATCAAATACGCTAGGTTCGTCGTACGATACGCCAAACAAGCTCACGGCAAGAAAGAGCAAAGCTAAGAATCTTAGCAAACTAGCCCTTTTAGCATCTTTAGTCCATCATCCGCTCCTAAAAACTTCTCGCAGGCGCGCTCTGGGTGAGGCATGAGGCCGAATATCTTTTTGTTCTTATCGCAAATTCCAGCTACCTCGTCGACCGAGCCGTTTGGATTTAGCGTGGCGCCGTTTGCGTCGCAGTATTTTAGCAGTATCTGATCGTTATCATAGAGACCTTTTAACGTCGCTTCGTCAGCGTAAAAGTTACCCTCGCCGTGAGCGATTGGGATGTTTACGACCTCGCCGACGCTCAAATTTGATAGAAATTTATTTGTATTTGAAACCACTTTTAGATAGTGGTATTTTGAGATGAAGCTTAAATTTTCGTTTCGTCTCATCGCGCCCGCGAGTAGTTTTAGCTCACACAGCATCTGAAAGCCGTTGCAAATTCCAAGCACGTATCCGCCTTTTTGCGCATGTTTTACAACCGCACTCATCGCCGGGCTAAATTTAGCAATAGCTGCCGTGCGTAGGTAGTCGCCGTAGCTAAATCCGCCCGGAAGTACGATAAGATCGGCATTTATCTCGCTTTCTTTGTGCCAGATTATCTGTGTCTGACAACCCAAAAGCTCAAAAGCGTACTTTGTATCTTGCTCGCAGTTCGTGCCTGGAAACAAAACGATGGCGACTTTCATTTTGCGCTCTCGCATTTATCGTTCAAATTTATCTCGTAGTCCTCAATGACGGTGTTTGCGAGCAATTCCTCACACATTTTGGTGAGCTCCTTGCGCGCTTCGTCTTTGCTTGCGGCGTTTATGTCTAGCACAATTTGTTTGCCTATTCGCACGCCGCTTACGTTGTTAAATCCAAGCGATCCGAGCGCGTGCTCGACAGCCTTTCCTTGCGGGTCTAAAACGCCGTTTTTTAGGGATACGTTGATGATAGCTTTCATTTTAAACCTTAGATAAAATTCTTTTTAAAACTTCTTCGTAGGCGACTTTTACATTGCCAAGATCCTGACGGAATCTATCTTTGTCGAGTTTTTCGTTCGTAGTCGCGTCCCAAAAGCGGCAGCTATCCGGACTAATCTCGTCTGCTAGCAGGATATTTCCGTCCTTATCGACGCCGAATTCGACTTTAAAATCGACTAGTTTTAAATTTCTGTCTGCGAAAAATTTAAAGAGGATAGCGTTTATCTCGCGGCCCATGTGTTTTAGTCTGTCAAGGTCGTTTTCGCTCTTAACTAAGCCCATGATTAGGCAGTGTTCGTCGTTTACGAGCGGATCGTGCAGATCGTCGTTTTTGTAGTAAAACTCCACCAATGGAAACGACAAAACCGTGCCTTCTTTTATCGCGAGGCGCTTCGTTAGCGAGCCGGTTGCGATGTTTCTCACGACCACTTCAAGCGGGATGATTTCGCATTTTTTCACGAGCTGTTCGGTGTCGCTTAGAGTTTCGACCAGGTGGGTCGGGATACCTTTTTCTTTTAAAAGATTAAAAAGCTGCGTCGAAATTTTATTATTTAGAGCACCTTTACCTGCTTCGTTGCCTCTTTTTTGCGCATCAAAGGCGGTTAGATCGTCTTTAAATTCCGCTATTAGTAAGTTCGCATCATCCGTTGCGAACATCTTTTTTCCCTTGCCCTCGTAGATCAGCTCTTTTTTTTGCATGTTAGCTCCTTTATTGCTTGATTTTTAGTACTTTTATAGCGTCTATCGCCGTTTTTAGCTGAATATCGTCATCTATTTTTTTCTGCGTTATTATCGTTTTCTCATCGCTCTGAGAGGTTGCGTTAGCGTCTTTTTGTACGTCTATTTTGCTTAATTCGCTTTGCAGATGCGCTTTTAGCTCGTTTTCTTTAATATTAAACGCGCTAGCCTCGCTTTGCGGTACTTTACCAGGATACACGACGAGATCCGGTACTACGCCCACGGCCTGTATGGTACGCCCGCTAGGTAGGTAATAGCGCGCTATCGTTAAGCGAAGCGCTTCTTTGTCGTCTATCGGCAAGATCACTTGCACGCTGCCTTTACCGAACGTATTTTCGCCTACGACTACGGCGCGTTTACTATCTTGTAGCGAGCCGCTTACGATCTCGCTCGCGCTCGCGCTCCCGCCGTTAACTAGTACTACAAGCGGGAGTTTGCTTATGGTAGCGCTAGGGCTCGCTCTATATTCGCTATTTTCGTTAGCGTCGCGTCCTTTTTGAGAGACGATAACGCCGTTATCGACGAACATATCAACTAGCTTTACCGCTTGATCCAACAAACCCCCGGGATTATTTCGCAGATCCAAGATTATACCGTCCGCTTTGGAGTATTTTTTAATAAATTCGCGCGCTTTTGAAGCGACGTTTTTATCAAAATTCGTAATCCTTAAATAAAGTATATTTTCGTTTTCTATCATCTTAGCATAAACAGACTCTACCTTAATGATATCTCTAATAATCTTTACGTCAAACGGCTTTTGCTCTCCTTTTCGTAAAATCGTAACCGTAATAGGAGTTTTTGGTTTTCCACGCATTTTACTAACCGCATCGTCGATCGTCATTCCGATAGTAGAATTTCCGTCGATTCTAAGTATTATATCGCCCGCTTTAATGCCCGCTTTATCCGCAGGAGTATCCTCTATCGGCGAAATAACCGTAATAGCGCTATCTTTCATGCCTATCGTTATACCAAGCCCGCCAAATTCCCCGTTAGTTTGTACTTGCATATCCTTAAATGCCTTTTCGTTCAAAAAGCTTGAATGCGCATCTAGGTTTTGCATTAACCCCGCGATCGTTTTATCTATTAATTCTTTAAATTTTATATCGTCTACGTAGTATTTCTCGACGGTTGAAAGGGTTTTCGTAAGTTTCGTAAGCGCTTCTAGTCTAACGTTTGCTTCGTCTTCGCTTTTTGCGTGTAAATAAGCGCCGATTATCGCTCCGATAGCCGCTACCGCAAGTAATTTGCGCAGCGAAAATTTTAGATTGCTCAAATTTTCTCCCTAAAATTAAAATAGGCGTAATTTTAGTCGTTTTTGCCTAAAAAAAGGATAAATTTTAAAATATCTCGGCGTTATAAAATTCTCAAATTTTTAGCACTCATAGTATTAGAGCGATAAAAATTTTTAAAAACCTTGACAATGATAGACTAAAAGTATATAATGCTCCTCGTATAAAAAATTAAGGAGCAAAATATGTCAGGTGTTTTAGAAAATTTAACCGCACAAATGCAAGAGTTGATAGAAAAGGGCGTCGCGCTCGCGATTCACGCGAAAAATCCGCAAACGTTTCCGCTTCACTTGCTTTGGGCGCTGGTCGCAGATAGCGGCTCGCTACTCAACCAAGTCTTTAACAAAATGAACGTCAGCAAGGATGTGGTAGAGCTTGAAGTAAAAAGTAAAGCCGCGCAGCTACCGACAAGCTCAAACGTGAGCAAGGAAAACGTGCAAATTTCAAAGGAGCTCATAAACTCTCTTGAAAGCGCAAAAGCCCTGATGGTGAGCCTCGGAGATAGCTATATCGCGGTAGATACGTGGATTATCTCGGCGCTTGAGCTGCCTGAGATCAAGCAAATTTTAGGCAAATTTACGGACGTTTTAGAAATCCGCAAAAATTTAGAAAGCATCAGGGCAGGGCGCAAGATAGATAGCCAAACCAGCGACGAGACGCTAGATAGTCTGGAAAAATACGGCATCGATCTAACCGCAAAGGCGCTAAATAAGGAGCTTGATCCAGTTATCGGGCGCGACGAAGAGATCACGCGCATGATGCAAATTTTAATAAGAAAGAGCAAAAATAATCCTATTTTATTAGGCGAGCCGGGCGTGGGTAAAACCGCTATCGTCGAGGGCTTAGCGCAAAAAATCGTGGCAAAAGACGTACCCACTAGTCTAGCAAACAAGCGAGTGATCGCGCTCGATATGAGCGCGCTGATCGCGGGCGCGAAATACCGCGGCGAATTTGAAGACAGGCTAAAAGCCGTCATAAACGAAGTAAAAAGCGCGGGAAATATCATCCTGTTTATCGACGAGATCCACACTATCGTGGGCGCAGGTGCAAGCGAAGGCAGCATGGACGCGGCAAATATCCTAAAACCCGCGCTTGCCAGAGGCGAGCTACACGCCGTGGGCGCTACGACGCTAAAAGAGTACCGCAAGTATTTCGAAAAGGACGCCGCGTTGCAACGCCGCTTTCAGCCTATCGACGTCAAAGAGCCTAGCGTAAACGAAGCGCTTCAAATTTTACGCGGTATAAAAGAGCGCCTCGAGGTGCACCACGGCGTAACGATCACCGATAGCGCGCTAGTCGCGGCGGCAAAGCTAAGCGACCGCTACATCTCAAACCGCTTTTTGCCGGATAAAGCGATCGATCTCATCGACGAGGCCGCAGCCGAGCTAAAAATGCAGATAGAAAGCGAGCCCTATGAGCTAGCCCGCATCAAGCGTGAGATCGTAACGCTGCAAGTCGAAAAAGAGGCGCTAAAAATGGAAGACGAGGCTAAAAACACCGCTCGCCTAAGCGAAATCGAAAAAGAAATCGCCGACCTAAACAAGCAAAAGCACGCCCTTGACGGTAAATTTGAAAATGAAAAAGCGGTTTTTGGCGGCATATCAAAAGCTAAAAAAGAGATAGATAGCCTAAAAAGCGAGGCTGAGATAGCGCGCAGAAACGGCGATTTGCAGCGCGCGGCCGAGATAGAATACGGCAAAATTTTAGAAGCGGCCAACCGCCAAAAAGAGCTCGAAAAAAAATGGGACGAGATGAAAAAATCAGGCGTGCTGCTCAAAAATCAGGTCGATGAGGAGCTGGTAGCTGAAATTTTAAGTAAATGGACGGGAATTTCGGTCAGCAAAATGCTAACTAGCGAAAAGCAAAAATATCTGATGATCGAGGAGCATTTGCGCGAAAGCGTCGTCGGTCAGGATGCCGCTCTGCACGCTCTAGCAAGAGCTATCAAGCGAAACAAAGCCGGCCTAAACGAGGGTGCGCGTCCGATCGGATCGTTTTTGTTTTTAGGGCCTACGGGCGTGGGTAAAACGCAGTCGGCGAAGGCTTTGGCTAAATTTTTATTTGACGACGAGCGCGCGCTCATACGCTTTGACATGAGCGAATACATGGAAAAGCACAGCGTCTCTCGCCTGCTCGGAGCGCCTCCCGGATACGTGGGTTACGACGAAGGCGGACAGCTAACAGAAGCCGTGCGCAGACGTCCGTATAGCGTCATACTTTTTGACGAGATCGAAAAGGCTCACAAAGACGTATTTAACGTGCTTTTAGGCATCCTAGACGACGGAAGGGCGACTGATAACAAGGGCGTGACGGTTGATTTTAAAAACACGATCATCATCCTCACGTCAAATATCGCGTCAAATTTCATCATGGATCTAAAAGGCGAGGAACGCGAGGCGGCGGTCAAAAACGAGCTTAAAAACTACTTTAAACCCGAGTTTTTAAACCGTCTCGACGACACGATAATCTTTAATCCGCTCGATGAAGACGGGCTCATAAAAATCGTAGATATAATGTTTAAAGAGCTTGAAAAAACATTGCAAAATCGCGGTATCAAGGCGAGCCTAAGCGAAGAGGCGAAGAAATTTATCGCGGGCGCGGGCTTTGATATCGTTTACGGCGCTAGACCTTTGCGCCGCGCGCTATACGAGCTAGTGGAAGACCCGCTAGCCGATATGATCCTACGAGACGAGCTTGAAAGCGGAGATGAAATCGTAATCGGCGCAAAAGACGAAAAAATAGAGATTAAAAAAATCTAACCTAAGGCGGGTTTTACGCCCGCCGATACTTCCTTTACCTTTAATTTTAAGATTATTCTTTTATAATTGCGATTAAGAATCTCGCGAATTTAAAGGAAAAATTTGAATTTTTTACGTAAAAAATTTTTAGCCGAAGAGCTAAATAAATGGAGCGCGGGCGGTATCATCGGACGCGATCAAGCGGAGCGCATCGCGGCGCTTTACGGCGTTAATATAAACGAGCCCGAATCCGGCGTAAATACGATTTTACGCATCGTAGCTTACCTGTTTTTCGGCTGCTCGCTTTTAGTACTAATCGGCGCGAACTGGGAAGAAATCCCGCGTTTGGCGCGACTTTTGCTCATACTATTTTTAAGCGCGCTCGTAAATTTAGGCGGCTATTTGCAGCTTAAAAAAGGCAACCGAACCTACGCCGAAGGACTATTTCTACTCGGTACGCTGGTCTTCGGCGCGGGTATAGCGCTCATCGCGCAGGTTTATCATTTGGGCAAGCATATGCCGGACGGCGTTCTTCTTTGGGCGATCGGAGCGTTCGTGCCGGCGCTTTTGCTTCGCAGCTCGCTGCTAGGCGGCGCGGCGCTATTGATAGCTATTTTGTGGTCGCAGATGGAAAGCTTTTATCTCGGCTCTTACGAATTCGGCGGCTTTATCGGCGGCGATCGGCCGACGGGGTTTTTATTTTTCCTAGCGTGCGCCTTTTGGACGGCGTTTTATCAAAGCGGCAGGACGATCTTATTTGCGCTATTTATCGGCGTTTTTAGCTACGTTTACGGATTTTGGCGCTTTGAGTATTTCATAAATTTGCTAATCCCCGAAATTTTGGCTTACTGCTTATTTGGCGTAGCGATCTCTTACGCGCTGGCGAAACTAGGACGGACGGAGGGAGCGGGCGCGCTTTACGGCATTAGCGCGTTTTTCGGTATCGCGGCGCTCATTTTCTCGCTATTTAGTTTTATGATTTTTGGCGAAGACGAGTTTGAATATCCGCAAATTTCAGACTTTTTAGCCGTCGCGAAATGGCTGTTTAATAATTTCTACGGCGCGCTATTTTTAGGCTTTTGCGCAGCTAGCTGCGCCATAGGCGTTTGGATACGTCAAAACACGCTTATTTTTTGCGCGGTTTTGTGCTTTGCGTTACCGTTTTTAAATTTTATAAACGCGGAAATTTTATACTCGCTAATTTGCGTCGTAGTCGGCGCTTCGCTAATCAAAACAGGTAAGCTGTCCGCGGGACTTACGCTTATTTTTAGCGTCGCGGTCGTTAGGTATTTTGATTTAGTCGGCGATTACATCGGCGCTAGCGCGCTGTTTTTATTCTTTGCGCTCGTGGTTTTGGCGCTTAGCAAAAGGAAGAAAAAATGAAAATTTTACTCATCGCGGCCCAGCCTATTTTATTAGCGCTGATGACGCTCTACGCGCACGCTCCGATATATTTCGGTAAGGAAATTTTAGTGCGGACCGAGCTATACGATCCGCGCGATATGTTTAGAGGAAATTACGTAGATTTAAGTTACGAATTTTCAAACGTTAACGGCGGACGCGACGAAAAGCGCGGCGCCGGGGACGATAAAATTTACGCCGTTTTAAAGCCTAATAAAGACGGCGTCTACGCCCTAGAATACGTAAGCGCGGATCGCCCCGAAGAGGGCGTATTTTTAAGCGGGCGAATAGATATGTGGGACAGGGCGAATTTCGGTATCGAGGCCTATTTCCTACCAAAAGACAAGGCTATCCGGCTTGAAAATCAAATGCGTCAATTCGTAGATTTTAGCGAAGAGGAGCGTAAAAAAATAGATGAAAATTTTGCGGACGCTAACGCTAGCGAGCCTACTACGCGGGACGTTAAAGATAGCGGCATCGCGATGATAGAGCCCGAAACGGGCTGGGACGAAGCGGAGCGATTAGGGCGAAAATTTAGCGTCTACGCAAGGCTAAAAGTGCTATCAAACGGCGACGCGCGCGTGGACGGCGTGGAGCTAGTAGATAATAAAACCAAAGAGAAAATTTACTATTGATCGCGCTAAGAAGCGCCCGCTTTTGCAAGCGGCTAAATTTTAAGGCGCGAGGCTAAATTTGACGTAAACGATAAATTTAGCCCGTTAGATCTATCTTGTAAAATCGTGAACGCCGATTTTTATACGAAATTTAACTTCAATGCTCGGCAATATCTCGGCGAGCCTTTCTTCGTCGTAGCAAATTAGATCGGTATATGCGCGCTGCGTGCCGCTTGCGCCGCCGATGATCTGCAAAAATTCTCCGCACTCTTCCAGCTCGTCTTCTACTTGCGCGCGAATCTCTAACCCCTCCGCTCCTCCGACGCCATAGCTTAAAAAGCAAATTTTTATCCCGTTTGCCGCGGCCGTTTTGAAAATTTCGCGCCCGCCGCTTAAATACTCGTTTATTATCTCGGTTAAGCGACTACTGCCGACTACTACGTCTTCTCGCACCCCGTCGCCGCGCGGTTCCAACCTATAAACCGTAGCGCCTAAAAGCGGGTCTTTTAGGATGTCCGCGCCTAAATTTCGCTCTACTAGCACGCCCAGATCGCTAAGTTTAACGCCGTCCTTTTTTGGGGCTTTAAGCAACGTAAGCGCGCCCAGCGCGTTAATAACGCAAATTTCGCCTAGCGCATTATCGAGCAAAATAAAAGCGAGATTATACGCTTCGTTTTCGTTATTTTGCAGTAGCGTCGCGATTTGTTCGTTGTAAATTTCCAGGTCGAATTTTTGCTCGTCAAAGCGCGGGTAAGTTAAAATATCGTCCGTCGTAACGTCCGCGCCGTACATTTTAAAGCCGAAATTTTTACCGACTTTTTGCTTACCTAGCGTGCAAACGGCGCTACCTAGCAAGCTTGACGGCATATTATTTTTGATAAATTCTAGCCAAAACAGCGGCGCTTTTTGCCCCTCCGGCGTTAGCACCAGATCCACCGCCCCGTCTTTAAGTCCGACCATAAACGTAGGCTCGTTTAGGCAAATTTTAAGCGTATCTTCTACGATCCGCGACGCTTTTTCAAAATTTTGCGCTTCAAGATCGGCTTTGATCTGCGGCAAATTCGCGTTAAATTGCGTCCAAAATTCATGGACGTTAGAGGCAAAACTCATATTTTTTCCTTAAACTTTACTCAAATATCAAAAACGGCGCTTGAAGGACGTTTCTAATTACCTTAAAAGGCGAAAGCAAGGCGTCGGTTAAAACCTGCGTCGAATATTCCGGCTTTTCAAGCGTCCCGCGCACGCTAATCACCGTCGAAAGCGAGCGGTCTTTGCCTAAAATTATTTGATTAACGAGCG
>NZ_CAJPMA010000023.1 GCF_905371695.1 uncultured Campylobacter sp.
GATCGCGTGATTTTTAGCGGCGCTTTCAAGAACGGAGTTAAATTTTAGCGCGCCTAGCCCCGATGCGCGCCTATATGCGTTTAGATAATCGGTAGCGCCTTCGGGTAAGGATAAAATTTTAGGAGCGAGCGGTTTTTTGGCGGTTTTTAGCTTTTCGTCAAAATCCCGCTCGCAAGCGGTAAATGCTAGCGCGAAAACTAGCAATGCCCAAATTTTAAGCCTTCGGGCCGGCTTTCGCAAATTCTACGCCTTCTTTTACGTCTTCGTAGCGTTTAAAATTTTCGATAAACATCGCGGCTAGTTTCGCGCGCGCAGCTACGTATTCGTCGGCGTTCGCCCAAGTATTAATCGGGTTTAAAAGCTTCGTTTCTACGCCCGCAAGTTCGCGCGGCACGGCGAAGTTAAATTTCTCGAAATTTTCAAATTCGCACTTTTTGATGCTGCCGTCAAGGATCGCGTTTATGCACGCGCGCGTGGCTTTGATGCTCATTCGCTTGCCCACGCCGTACGCGCCGCCGCTCCAGCCTGTATTTACGAGATAGACGCTAACATTATGTTTGTCGATCTTTTCGCCCAGTAGCTTGGCGTAGACGGTCGGATGCAGCGGCATAAACGGCTCGCCGAAGCACGCGCTAAATGTCGCCACGGGCTCTGTGATACCGCGCTCGGTGCCCGCGACTTTGGCCGTGTATCCGCTTAGGAAATAATACATCGCCTGCTCTTTGGTTAGCTTTGCGACCGGCGGCAAAACGCCGAACGCGTCGGCGCTTAAAAAGATGATGTTTTTAGGATGTCCCGCTTGAAGGTCTGGTTTGTGGTTTGCGATATGCTCGATAGGGTAGCTGACGCGCGTATTCTCGGTCTTGCTGCCGTCTTTGTAGTCCACGACGCCGTCCGCGCCAATCACGACGTTTTCAAGTAGCGCGTCTCGCGTAATCGCGCCGTAAATTTCAGGCTCGCTGTTAGGATCTAAATTTATGCACTTCGCGTAGCAGCCGCCCTCGAAATTAAACACGCCCGTATCGTCCCAGCCGTGCTCGTCATCGCCGATTAGCGCGCGGTTATGGTCGGTAGAAAGCGTCGTTTTGCCCGTGCCGCTTAGACCGAAGAATAGCGCCGTGTCGCCCTCTTTACCCACGTTTGCCGAGCAGTGCATGCTTAGCTTGCCCTCAAGCGGCAGCCAATAATTCATCATTGAAAAAATTCCTTTTTTCATCTCGCCGCCGTACCACGTACCGCCGATCACCGCGACGTTTTCCTCGACGTTAAATATTACGAATACTTCGGAATTTAGCCCCTGCTCTTTCCACTCGTCGTTTACGCATTTGCACGCGTTATAAACCACGAAATCGGGGCTAAATTTTGCTAGCTCAGCCTCGCTTGGACGGATAAACATATTTTTTACGAAATGCGCCTGCCACGCGACTTCGGTTACGAAGCGGACGGATTTTTTGCTAGCCGCACTCGCTCCGCAAAAAGCGTCTTGGACGTAAATTTCCTTACCGCTTAACTGCGTTTTTGCCTTGGCTAAAAGTTTATCGAAGAGCTCTTTCGTTATAGGCTTATTTACCTTGCCCCAGGCGATGTATTTTTGGCTCGGATCTTGCTTTACGAAATATTTGTCTTTCGGGCTTCGACCCGTAAAAATTCCCGTATCTACGGCAAACGTGCCGTTACTCGTTACTCTGCCTTCGTTGCCCCTCTTTTCGTGCTCAAAGAGCTCGTCGTAGCTTAGGTTGTGATAGATTTTTTTAACGTCTTTTAAACCAAGCTTGTCTAGTTCGTTTACCATCGTTAATCCTTTCGTAGTTTATTTAAATATCGATAAAAGCACGCCTGCCGCTACCGCCGAGCCGATCACGCCAGCGACGTTGGGACCCATCGCGTGCATCAAAAGCATGTTGGTAGGATCTTCTTTTACGCCCTCTTTATTAGCCACGCGCGCGGCCATAGGCACGGCGCTCACGCCCGCGGCGCCGATTAGCGGATTAATCTTATCCTTGCTAAATTTATTCATCAGTTTCGCCATTAGCACCCCGCCAGCCGTTCCTATCGCAAACGCGATTAGCCCGAGCGCTAAAATTCCGAGCGTATTAGCTACTAAAAATTTCTCCGCCGCAAGTTTAGAGCCTACCGAAAGCCCTAGAAAAATCGTAACTATATTAATCAAAGAATTTTGCATCGTGTCGCTTAAACGCTCCACTACGCCGCACTCTCTAACTAAATTCCCAAACGCTAACGCGCCTATTAGCGGCGTGGCGTCTGGCAAAATCAGCACGCAAAGCATAAGTACCGTAATAGGAAAAATTATCTTCTCGCGCTTGCTAACTCGGCGTAGCTGCACCATGCGAATTTGACGCTCGGACTTAGTAGTAAGCGCTCTCATAATAGGAGGCTGAATGATCGGCACCAGCGCCATATAAGAATACGCCGCCACGGCGATGGCTCCTAGTAGATCAGGCGCCAAGCGAGAGGCTAGAAATATCGCCGTAGGACCGTCCGCTCCGCCTATTATACCGATCGAGGCGGCGTCTGCGAGCGAGAAATTAAAAAGATCGGTGTATTGCGAAAGAGCTAGCGCCCCTATTAGCGTAGCGAAAATCCCAAGCTGCGCCGCGCCGCCTAGCATAGCGGTTTTTGGGTTTGCGATAAGCGGACCGAAGTCCGTCATCGCGCCCACGCCCATAAAAATAATTAGCGGAAACAGACCGCTTTGAATGCCGAAATTATAAATTATGCCCAAAAAGCCGTTAGGTCCGGCGATTTCTGCGATCGGGATATTAGCTAGTAATCCGCCAAAGCCGATAGGTAGCAGTAAAAGCGGCTCAAAACCCTTTTTAATCGCCAGATAAAACAGCAAAAAACAGACGAAAAACATAATAATCCGTCCGCCGCTTTGCGTAAATTTCGACAGCTCATGCCCCGCGCCGTCTTTCAAACCGTCGGTCGGATTTAAAAAGGCGTTAACGCCCGTCGTCTTATAAAAGCTAGTAAAAAGCTCGCTCATAGATTTGGGGCTATATTGCGCCTTTTCGTTTTGAGAGGGCTCGTTAGCGTTTACGCCGCAAAAAGAGCCCAAAAAGAGCGCGAAAAATATAGAAAATAAAAATTTCCCCGCAAATTTCATATATTTACATCCTGGCTAAAATTTGTCCGTTTTCTACGCTTTGACCCTGCGAAACCTCGATACTAGCGATAACGCCGTCGTTTGGAGCCGGAATTTCTATCTCCATTTTCATAGCTTCCAGCACGAAAACGGCTTGCCCTTTTTTGACGCTATCGCCCGCTTTTACCAAAATTTTATGCACGACGCCCGGTAAGCTAGCCGTTACGGCTTCGCTACTCGCGTCGGAATTCACGCTTACGGCGGATGCTTGCGGCGCGGCGCCCGCAGGCGTTACGCTTTTTATCTCGATATCGTCGCTAAAACCCTCGCTAACCTCGACGTTGTAGCGACTGCCGTTCACTACGACGCTATATCTGCCGCTTTGAGCGCAAGCGGCCGTCTGCGCGCGGGGGGCGGCGGCTTTGGCGGTCGCGTCTATTTTTCGCACGTTTACCTTCGCTTCGCCCTTTAAAAACGCGATACCCTTCTCTTTACACGCCGCGGCGATGAAAATATTTTCGTCCGTTACCGCGATACCCTCGTCTTCCAAAATTTTACGCGTATGCGCTAGCGATTTGCTCTCGTCGCGGTCGGCGATATCAAGAGCGTGCTCGGTAGTAGGGCTTAGTTTCAGCTGCTCGCCGGCGAGCTTTACTATTTCGCTATCGGGCGCGACGGGCGTCTTACCGAAGTAGCCGAGCACCATTTTACCGTAGCCCTCGGCGATCTTTTTCCAAGGACCGAACATTACGTTATTAAACGCCTGTTGGAAATAAAACTGACTCACCGGCGTTACGGACGTGCCGTAGCCGCCTTTTTCGACGACCTCCCGCATCGCTAAAATCACTTCCGGGAATTTTTCTAAAATATTATTATCGCGCATCATTTGCGTATTTGCCGTTAGCGCGCCGCCCGGCATCGGACTAAACGGGATAAGCGGGCTTACTTGCGTAGCCTCGGGCGGCGTAAAGTAGTCTTTTAAGCAATCGTTAAGAGCGCTTTCGTATTTTAAAATTTTCTCTTCGCTAAGCCCGCCTAGGTCGAATTTTCCGCCCTTTACGGCGTGGAGCATAGTTAAAATATCAGGCTGGCTAGTGCCGCCGCTAACGGGACTCGCGGCCAAATCTATACCGTCCGCTCCCGCTTCCAGCGCGGCTAAATAGCATGCCACGCTAACGCCCGCCGTTTCGTGCGTATGAAGCCTAATATGGGTATTTTCGGGAAGAAGATTGCGAGCCATTTTGATAGTTTCGTATACTTTTTGCGGGCTACTCGTACCGCTGGCGTCTTTAAAGCAAACGCTGTCGTAAGGTATGCCCGCGTCTAAAATTTCGCGTAAAATTCTCTCGTAAAACGCCACGTCGTGCGCTCCGACGCAGTTTGGCGGTAGATCCATCATAGTAACTACCACTTCGTGCTTAAGCCCGTGCGCCACGATGCGTTCGCCCGAGTATTTTAAATTTTCCACGTCGTTTAGCGCGTCGAAGTTTCGTATCGTAGTCGTGCCGTGCTTTTTAAACATTTTAGCGTGCAGATCGATTAGCTCGCGGCTACCCGTATCTAGCGTTACGGTATTTACGCCGCGCGAGAGGGTTTGTAAATTCGCCTGCGCGCCGACGATTCGACGAAATTCGTCCATCATCGCAAACGCGTCTTCGTTCAAATAAAAGTAAAGGCTTTGAAACCTCGCTCCGCCGCCGAATTCAAAGTGCGTTATCCCCGCTTCTTTCGCCGCTTCTACCGCGGGGAAAAAGTCCCGCGCCAATACGCGCGCGCCGTAAACCGACTGGAACCCGTCGCGAAACGTCGTATCCATAACGTCGATAAATTTTTTTGCCATTTTTCGCCCTTTTTTAAAATTTAGTCGCTAATAGCGATTTTATCTTTATTTAGATTAATGAGCCTTTATTATTTGCTAATTTCGTAAAAAAACGTTACTTTTTTACTCTCGCCCGGCGCTAATGCGAATTTCCAGCTAACCTCGCCCCGCTCGCTTACGCTAGTCTCTTTGGGTGAATTTTGCATTTTAACGCTTACCTTTTCGTGCGACGAGACGGGTACGCGCTCGACTAACTCGATATTTTGCGCCTGTTTCGAGCCGTTTTTAATTTCGTATTCATAAGCTTGCAAGCTCGATGTTTTCGAGCTAAAAAACGAATCTTTGCTAAAATTTTTAACGCGCGTTTTTTTAACGCTAATTAAGGAATTTTTGCCGAAATACGCAGTATTTTCCTCGCCCGCCGCCGCGCTAAAATTCGTAGCTCCGCGGTTTGCTCCGCCGATAAAAATTTTGGCTCGCGCGCTTTGTACGTCGCGCTCGGGCGTAAATTTAGCCCTCGTAAAAGCGCTCGCGCTCGCGTAACCGTCGATTAAAACGTCGAATTTCGCATCTAGGCTTTGCTCGTCGAATTTAAACGATTTATTCTCGTAGGCTTTTAAATTTACGCCCGTAATCTGCCACGCGCGCCAGATCGCGCCCTCGAAATTTTGAGCGCCCGCGACCGCAAATTTTAACGATTTTTTTACCGCCCTGCTATCTATCGCGTCCTTTGCCGCAGAATAGGCCTCAAACGAAGCCGCCTTCTCTTTGCGCTCGCCGCCATCGTAAATCGGATAAAACGGGCTCGGAGCCAAAGCGGACGAATATGCGAACGGATATAAGAAAATATCTAAATTTTTAAGGTCGGCGTTAAGCGGATTAGTTACGTTTAGGCTTTGCGTAATCTTTATCTTTCCCGCCGCGACGTCAGCGTCTACCGCGCTTTCAAAACTCGGCGCGAAATCGGCCGGATACGATACGCCGGCGTTTTTAGGCTCGCACGAAAATTTTATATCAAGCCGTCTAAACGCCCTGGGTTTTTCGTAGGGCATTTTTTGCGTAAAATCGTCGATTAGCGCGTTTTGCGCGTTTATCTCGCGTAAATTTTTTAGCGCGATCTCGTAAAATTTTTCGCTCTCGCTTTCAAGCTCGCCTATCTTCGCCGCAGGCGAAAATTTAGCCAAAAAGTCCTTTTTTTGCATTAGCGCGTCGCGCCTAGCTTCTAAATTTTTAAGTTCCGAATTTTGAGCTTTAAAATCCTCAAAGTCCTTATCGTGCGCGATCTCCTCTTTATTTAGCGTTAAATTTTCAAGCTCGCAAGAGGCGCTTACGTCTATCTCGTTTTCGTCTGCGTCAAAAGGCAAATTTAGACTAAATTCGCTTTTTTGCCCCTCTAAATTTTGGCGCAAAAACGCCGCATTTTGATAAATTTCAAGACTATTTTGTCCCGCGTAAACCGCCGCCGCGCTAAACGCTGCGAAAACCAAACGTTTCAAATTTTATCCTTTCTAAAATGCGTAATCGCCGCCGTAATCGCCGCGATAACCCCGTCGTTTGCGCTATTTTGCGCGGAAGCTGACGAAATTTTAGCGCCCGCGCCTTGCTTCTCTTCCGGCCAAAACGCGTCTAAAATTTTGCCTTGAATTTTTAAGACGTAGACCATTAGCATTAAAAATAAGAACACGCTCGCCATTCCCAACGCCATAAATTTAAACCCTTCGGCGATTAAGTTTACTTCCATCTTATCCTCACTTCATCAAAACGTAGCAAAATACCGCAAGTACGCAAATTTGAATTAAAATAAACGGCACGACGCCCTTATAAATCGCGCTCGTCTTAATCTCGGGCGGAGCGACGGAGCGCAAGAAAAATAGGCTAAACCCGAACGGCGGCGTAAGAAACGAAGTTTGTAAATTCATCGCGATTAATATCGCAAAATACACCGGATTTATGCCTAAATTCGCGGCGATCGGCGCTAAAATCGGCAATACGATATATGAAATTTCAACAAAATCTATAAAAAATCCCAGCACGAAAATAGCGAGCATACTAAAAATCAAAAATCCCCATTTTTCGCCCGGCAGCTCGGTCATAAATCTCTCTACGATCTCGTCGCCGCCCGTATAGCTAAACACCATCGAAAACGCCGTCGCGCCGACTAATATCGTAAACACGAGCGCCGTGGTTTTTACGCTCTCGTCAAGCGCCTCTTTTATCATAGAAAACGAAAACGTGCGGTAAAAAAACGACAAAACGATCGCGCCGACGCAACCGAACGCCGAACTCTCGGTCGGCGTAGCCATGCCCGCGAATATCGAGCCGAGAACCAGCAGCACCAAAATAAGCGGCGGCAAAACGTCGCCCAGCGCCCTTAAAATTTGCCTAAATTTACTCTCGTCCGCACCGCTCGTAACCGCAGGCGCGCAGCTAGGCTTTAAATAAGCTACGACCAAAATATAAAGGACGTAAGCGCCTACTAGCGCAAGTCCGGGTACGAACGCCTCTCTAAATAAATCGCCCACCGGGACGCCGAAAATGTCGCCTAATATAATTAGCACGATCGAAGGCGGGATAATCTGTCCTAGCGTACCGGCCGCGCAGATCGTGCCGCAGCCCAGAGGCTGGTCGTATTTGTATTTTAGCATCACGGGCAGGCTTATTACGCCCATAGCGACTACGCTAGCTCCCACGACGCCCGTGGACGCCGCTAGCAGAGCGCCGACTAGGACAGTGCTGATGGCTATACCGCCCCTTATCTCGCCGAAAAGCAGCGCCATACTTTCGAGCAGCCGCTCCGCAAGGCGGGACTTTTGCAACACTACGCCCATAAATACGAATAGCGGCACGGCGATTAAAATTTTATTTTCCATTATCGAAAACACGCGGTAAGGCATAAAAGCGAACATATTTATAAATACGTCAAACCCGCCCGCTATGCCGTCGCCGTCCGCAAGGCTTTCCATTATGCCGCCGATAAGCCCGAATATCATCGCTACCGCGCCGAAGGTAAACGCCACCGGGAAGCCGATGCCTAGCATCAAAAGCGCGGCGATAAACATAATAATGCCCGCCATTTTAGCCCCTTTTAGCTTGGCGGTAAAGGTTAAAATTTTTAATAAAAAAACCGACCGCGAAAAATATCAAAAGATAAAACGAAAACGGGATAAAAAATTTAATCGCCCAGCGAAACGGCAAACCGCCGGGATCCGCGCTTCCTTCGCCGGATTGATAAGCTTCAATGACGAAATTTAGCGATAGATTCGATACCAAAAGCGCGAACGGCACGATAAAAACGACCGTGCCTATCATATTTACGAGCGCCTTTGCGCGCGGGCTAAATTTCGCGTAGAAAATATCGACGCGAACGTGCGCGTCCTCTTTTAAGGCGTAATTCATCCCGAGCAAGAAAACGACGGCGAAAAAGTGCCATTCCAGCTCTTGCAGGCTTACGTTGCCGTATTTAAAGAAATATCGCGCCACTACGTTAAAAAACACGTCTATTATCATTAACGCCATTATAAACATGCAAAGATAGCCGACCAAATTCGCGGCTTTATCGAAAAATTTTTCTATTTTTACCATTCCTACCCTTTTTGGAAAAATATCGCGTTAATCATAACGAAAAATACGCAAAACGGCGCGAAGTAGCGCAACGAAAAATACCAAATTTTAAAAATTACCTCGCCCATAAACGGGACGAAAAGCTCTTTTAGCGCCTCTTTTTTCATAAAATATCCGGCAAAAACCGCGATTATTATTCCGCCTAAGGGCAGCATTACGTTTGAGCTAGCGTAGTCTATTAGGCTAAAAAAGTCCTTTCCGAAAAACGTAAGAAAGCCTTTAAAATTTTCGTCGTTGCCCGCAGCGCAAAGCGCGCCTAAAACGTAAGTCGCTCCGCCTACGATAAAAAGCGCCTTCGCGCGCGAAAATCCCGGGGTTCGCTCCAAATAAAAGACGCAAGGCTCGATTAACGACACCGCGGACGTTATTCCCGCAAAAACGAGCGCGGTAAAAAAGGTAAAACTAAGTGCGTTTCCTAGCGCGCCTAAATTCGCAAACAGCGTAGGAAGCGAGATAAACGCCAGCCCCGCGCCCTGGCTAGGTCGCGCGCCGAATTCGAACGTAAAAGTGAATACGATAAGCCCGATTACTACGCTAATAATCACGTTTAGCGCTACCACGTAAAGCGAAGAGGTAAAAAGATTGGTTTTATCATCCAGACTCGCCGAATACGTAAGGATCGCGCCGATACCCACGCACATGGTAAAAAAAGCAAGTCCCAGCGCGTTGATAACCGACTGCGTGTCGATTTTGGAAAAATCGGGCACCAGTAAAAATTTCGCCGCCTCGCTAAATCCGCTCATGCTAAACGAATAGCCGAGCATCAGCAAAAGCAGCACGAAAAGCGTAGGAATAAGCCATAAATTTATACGCTCTATGCCGCTTTTTACGCCCTTGGCGAGCACGGCGAAGCAGGCTAAAAAAGCAAGCGTGAAATATAAAATTTGCTCTTCTAAATTTTGCGAAGTAAAGCGCGCGAAAATTTCCGCCGACGCGGCTAAATTTCGCGGAAGCTCGCCTAGGGATAAAACGGCGTATTTTACGACCCAGCCGATGATTAGCGTATAAAACGAAGCTATTAAAACGCCAGTAATCATAATAACGCCCGCAAATCCCCAAATTTTAGCGTTTTTAGGCGCGAGAGCGGCGAACGCGCGCGCGGGATCGCGGCGAGAAATTTTACCCATCGCGGCCTCGGCGTAAAATATGCAAAGTCCGACGCTAACCGCAAAAAATAAATAAATTAGCACGAACGCCGATCCACCGTTAGCACCCACCATGTAAGGGAATTTCCACGCGTTGCCGAGCCCTATCGCCGCGCCCACGATGGATAAAATAAAACCGATTTTGCTAAAATTTCGTTTCATTTGCTAGCCGAAATTTGATACGCCATAATGGCGATTATAGCCGCGGGCGTTACGTAACGCAGTAAAAAATACCAAATTTTAAATCCCGCATCGCCTAAAAACGGCTTAAATAAAAGATAAAGCCCCTCGCGCTTTAAAACAAATCCCGTAAAAAAGCTAAATACGATAGCCGCCAGCGGCATCAAAATATTTGAAGTAAGATAATCTAAAACGTCGAATAGCGGTTTATCAAACACGCTAAAATTTCTACTCGTAGGTTCGTAGTAAGATAAAATACAGCCTACTCCCAGCGCGTAAACGACCGCCCCTACGCAAAGAAGCGCCTTTTTTCGGCTAAATTTGAATTGGTTAATCAAATAAAACGCAAACGGCTCGATCATCGAAACCGCGCTCGTAATACCGGCAAATAAAAGCGACGTAAAAAACGCGACCGCAAGGACGTTTCCCATAAGTCCAAGCTTTGCGAACAAAGTAGCCAGCGAGATAAAAATAAGCCCCGGTCCGCCTTGCGTCGTATCACCGCCGTAGGCAAACACGAACGTAAAAACGATGAGTCCCATTATAAGGCCGATTAAAATATTAATAAAAATAATAGAAAGCGTAGATTTTACCAAATTCGTACCGCTAGGAAGACTTGCAGCATACGTAGGCACGGTGCAAACGCCTAACGAAAGCGAAAAAAACGAAAGCCCAAGCGCCTGCAAGACCGCATCCGCACTAACGGCGCTAAAATCTGGCACGAATAAAAATTTAGCCGCCTGCGCGAGCGCTTCGGGCATCGTAAAAGAATAGCAAAGCATCAGCGCGAGCAAAACGAAAAGGCTCGGCATCATCCAGACGTTTAGCCGCTCGATACCGCTTTTTACGCCTTTTGATACGACGTAAAATACTATAAAAAATACGGCGCTAAAACATATCCACGCGCTTAAAAAGTCGCGTTTGAGTAAATTTTCAAATTCCGCAGCGGCCTGCGCCATATCGCTGTTAAGCGCGCCAAAACCCAAATAGACGTATTTTAATATCCAGCCGATAACAACCGTATAAAAAGAGGCTATCAGCACGCCGCCTATCATAAAAAAGCCGGCGAGCGACCACGCGTTTTTATGTTTGGGGGCTAATTTTCTAATCGAATTTACAGGATCGGTCTCTCCTAACCTACCGACGCTAAGCTCGGATAAAAATGCGACGAACGCGACGAAAAACGTAAGCGCCAAATAAAGTACGATAAACGCCGAACCGCCGTTATTGCCGACCATCGTGGGAAATTTCCACGCGTTGCCAAGACCCACCGCAGAGCCCGCCATCGCGAGGATAAAGCCGATTTTGGAAAATTTTTCGTTTAGCATAAAAGCCCTAATTCAAATTTAATAAAATCGTAACCTTAACATAAAAAAACTTTTAAATCTCTAAACGAAAATGAAAATTTAGCTCGAATTTAGGCGCGGCGTTTTTATTTGAAACGAATTTAAATTTTTAAGAAAATCAAAGCTTAGTTAATGTATTATACGCCCTCAAAGTTTGAGTAGGGGACGGATCCGAAAGGGCTTAAATTTTAAAGGAGCAACGATGAAAAAAATCGTTTTTTTAGTTTTCGGTCTTGCGGCGTTCGCGTTCGGCGCAGACGGCGAGATGATTAAATCTTATTCTGTTATCGCGGCGGGTATCGGTTTAGGTTTGGCGGCTCTTGGCGGCGCGATCGGTATGGGAAATACGGCTGCGGCTACAATTAGCGGTACTGCTAGAAACCCTGGCGTAGGCTCTAAGCTAATGACTACGATGTTTATCGCCCTTGCGATGATCGAAGCGCAAGTTATCTACGCGCTAGTTATTACGCTTATCGTACTTTACGCAAATCCGATGCTTGGATAAATATGAAATCGGCCCTGCTTTTGCAGGGCGCTTCTTTAACTTATGCGATCGTGGTGGAACGGTAGACACGCTACTTTGAGGTGGTAGTGCCATTTGGTGTGCGAGTTCAAATCTCGCCGATCGCACCATCTACGGATTATACGAAGAAAGATATGCTTGATAGAAATCTGGCCCTTAAACAACTACAAAACGAGATTAACGACGTCGCGGTCTATTCGCTACTAGAAACTAACGAGAAAAATCCCGAAAACAAGAAAATTTTACGTAAAATAATCAACGAGGAAAAAAGGCATTACGACTTTTGCTCTCAGCTAACAAACGAGAAGCGAAGCGCAAATTTACTAGTCGTATTTTTCTACGTCGTTTTAACGAAAATTTTCGGCGTTTCGTTTGCGTTAAAATTTATGGAGATGCGCGAGCAAAACGCCGAGAGCTTTTACCTGCAAATAATAAACGAATATCCGCAGGCGAAGGAAATTTACGAGCAAGAGAGTAATCACGAGAAATTTTTAATCTCCATGCTAAAAGACCCCGCACTAACCAACGCCGGCGCGATCGTTCTCGGAATGAACGATGCGTTAGTCGAGCTTACCGGTACGCTAAGCGGTATCGCTCTAGCCTACTCTAACGCAAAAGTAGTCGGGGCTACGGGGTTTATCATGGGAGTAGCCGCCGCGCTTTCTATGGCCGGTTCGGCATATTTAGAATCCAAAGAAAATCCGTCGCCCGACGTCAAACCCTTTACCTACTCGCTCTACACGGGCGTTTCGTATATCGCGACGACGGCTATCTTAATAGCGCCGTTTTTCGTATTTGATAGCATCGTTTACGCTATTTGCGCGATGCTAGCCTTTGCGCTAATTACGATTTTACTATACAATTTTTATATTTGCGTGGCCAAAGAGCTAAAATTCGCGCCGCGCGTGGCTCAAATGTGCGCGATAACCTTCGGCGTAGCATTAATCTCGTTTTTAATAGGATTTTTAGTCAAGAAGTACTTCGGGCTAGAAATTTAGCCCGAAATCTAGGTTTTGTTTTACATAAATACCGGAATATCGGTATGTTCTAGGAAAAATCTCGACGTTCCGCCCAGCACCATTTCCATTAGCCCGTTTTCGCCGTGCCTACCCGCTACGATGAGATCGGAATTATTCGCTCTCGCGGCTTTTAGCAGCGCCTCGCCGGGGATTGAAGTAGTGTCGATTATCTCAAAGCTTGCCGAAATTTCATGGAGCTTAAAGTACTCCTCTAATTTTTTAAGCGTCGTCGGTGCATCGTCTTGCCCGACGCTCGCGCTTGAGGTCACGCAATGAACGCGTTTGGCTTTTTTTAGCAATTCTAGCGAACTAGTAAGCGCGCGAGAGCTTTGCGGGGTGCCCGTCCAGCTTACGAAAATATTATCGGCGCTAAATTTTTCAAGCCTTCTAGGAATTGCGATTACGTTTTTACCGCTTTTTATGACGGCGGCTTCAAACGTACCGGTAATCTTTCCGTTTAGCGGCACGGCGGCTACGATCATATCGCTAAATTTGCTCTCTACCTCGACGATAGCGCTTCGCTTGCCTTGTTTAGTCGTAAATTTAGCCGTGCAGACGCCTTTAATGTCTACGTCTGAAATTTGCACCCCGAGCTCCGAGCAAATTTTGTTAAATAAAGCCTCGTTTTGCTTTTGCTCATCAAGCAAATCCGCCTTCGCCGAGCGTAAAAATTCGTCAAATAGCACGCCGCCTCTAAGCGTCATTTTCATATTATAAACGACGCCGGGATCCATCTGGCAAGCCAAAATTTCCATATGCGCGCCGAACCACTTGGCCACTCGCAACGCGCCGTAAATTCTAGGCTCTATATCGTCTCCGGCGCCGATAGGAAATAATATCTTTTTAAAATCCATGCGTTATCCTTTAAATTTATTCCGCTAGCGATAGCGAAATTTTATTGCCTTTTTGTTCGCTTACGCGCACCTTAACCCGCTCGCCTACGTTTAGCGGCGTTTTTACCTTTGAGATATGAAGCAGTCCGTCCACTCCGTCTTTTAGCTCGATAAATACGCCGAAATCCACCACGCTTTTTACGACGCCCTCAAATTCCTCGCCGACATTAAACGTAGGCTTCGCCCTATCCCTGCGGTCGCCGCCGAACGGCTTTTTGCCGAATTTAGAGCCCTCTCTGGAAGTGATTTGGATGATATAATCCTTCGCCGCATCGACGTTTTTCTTCGCGCCGCCGGCGATTTTTACCTCGCCTTTTTCGCGGTCTAGATCGATAGCGACGTCGAATTTTTCGATGATCTCTTTTATAGTTTTGCCCGCTTGTCCGATGATCTCTACGATCTTGCTAGGATCGACGCTAAAAAGCTCTAATTTAGGCAAAATTTCATCGTTTACCTTAATCTTATTATCCGCTTCGCGCATCAAATTTAAAATATGCTCGCGGCCGCGTTTAGCCTGCGCTAGCGCCTCTTTTAGCACTTCAAGGCTAATACCTCCGAGCTTTATGTCCATTTGAAGCGCGGTAATGCCCTCGTCCGTGCCCGCTACTTTAAAGTCCATATCGCCGTCGTGATCTTCAAGTCCCATAATGTCCGTCAGCACCGCGTGGCGATCGCCTTCAAACACTAGCCCCATCGCTACGCCAGCAACTAGCTTTTGCGTCTGCACGCCCGCCGCGCGAAGAGCTAGCGAGCCCCCACACACCGAAGCCATAGAACTAGATCCGTTGCTTTCTAAAATTTCGGACACCACGCGTATCGTATAAGGACTATCGTCGTCGATACTAGGAGCTAGCGCGCGTTTGGCTAAATTTCCGTGTCCTAGCTCGCGGCGTCCGGGAGCTTTTAGCGGGCTTGCCTCGCCGACGCTAAAACCCGGAAAATTATAATTAAACATAAATTTTTCGATAAGCGCCGTCTTTTCGGTTAAGACGTCGTACATCTGCGCATCGCTATCCGTGCCTAGCGTCGCTACGACTAGCGCTTGGGTCTGACCGCGCGTAAATAAGCAACTTCCGTGCGCGTTAGGCAAGACGTTCGTCTCGATAGAGATCGGTCGCACCTCGTCTAGGCGGCGTCCGTCGGCCCTAATGCCCTCGTTAATAATCTGCTCGCGAACGATCTTTTTCTTAAATTTAGCCAGCGCGTTTGCGATTACCGCTTCGCTCCAACCCTCTTTTTGCGCGACTTCATCGCTTAAAATTTGCTTGGCGATTTTATTTAACTCGCTCGCGCGCTCGCTTTTAGCCATTTGGTTTATCGCGTTTTTAACGTCGCTAGCGTAAAATTCTTTAATATAAATCGCGACGTTTTCGTTTTCGATCTCCGGTTTTAGCTCTAAATTCGCATCGTCTTTTTTATGCGCGCTAAACGCCTCTTCATAAGCACTGCTGGCTCTTAGTATCGCCTTGCCCGCGAATTCTATCGCCTCGACCATCTTATCCTCGCTAAATTCGTTCATCTCTTGCTTTGCGATGATGTTATCGTTTAAACTAGGATCCATCATCGGATCGATCGCTACGATAGGCACGATCTGCGAAGTCTTTTGCGCCAAGGATCTCATCTCGATCATCAAAAGCTCGTCTTTCGTGCCCGCCACGTAAAGATCGAGCGCACTTGATTTAAGCTCGGAATTGCTCGGGTTTACGACGAAATTGCCGTCTATATAGCCCACGCGCACGCCGCAAACGGGGCGATTAACCGGAATATCGCTAAGATAAAGCGCTACGCTAGCCGCATTTAGCCCGACTACTTGCAAATCGACCTCGGGATCGGCGGAAAGCACCATAACGACTATTTGCGTAGGATATGCGTAACCTTTCGGAAATAAAGGGCGCAGCGAGCGGTCGATGATGCGCGAAGTTAGCGTCTCGAAATCGCCGGGCTTGGTCTCGCGTTTTACGTAGCCTCCGGGAATTTTACCCGCAGCGTAGGCTTTTTCGATATATTGCACCGTAAGGGGCAAAAAATCTTCCGTTACTTGAACGTCGTCGCGCGCTACGGTGGCTAAGACGACCGTGTTTTTCACGCGTAAAAGTACCGCGCCCGCGGCTTGCTTGGCGACTTTGTTGATGTCGAAAATTTCGACTTGGTTATTCACTTCTATACTATATTGCATTGTTTTTGTCTCCTTGTTGTTTTTGTAACGGCAAATATCGAGGGCTTTCCTCTAAAATCGACATTATGTATTCGCTGGTTAGCTCTATTTTGCTCTTGTAGTAAGCGTCTACCTCTATAAAATTTACGACCTTATTTACGGCGAAAATTTCATCGACGAGATCGCTTAGACTAGCCGCGACGTCGGCGGCGATGACGGGCGTAGCGTAAGAGATGGATTTTGCTTTTAGCCCGATTAGCGTCTTTATGCAAGCAAGCGCGGTTAGCCCCGTCTCGCAGCCCTCGTCTAACAGCAAGACGTTTTTATCTTTTAATTTACCGAGCAGCTCGCCTTTTCTATATTTATAGACGTTTTTTAAAATTTTCTCTTCGTATTTGCGGTGAGCCTCGCCGTATATAAAGTCGTAGCTTATGCCGAATGCGCGAATTAGCGGATCGTTTAGCACGATTTCCTCTGTTTCGCTTACGATAGCGATTTCGCATTCGGAGTTATTAGGCGCAAAGATCGGCTCGCTAAAAAGCATCTCGTAGCTTAAATTTAACCCCCGACAAACGGCGTCGGTAACTACGACCGAGTCTAACGAAGCGCATATTATCGTAGTCTTTCGCTCGATAAGCTCTTTTTTAGGTAAAATTTCGAGCAACTTTTCGGCTGCGTCTAGCTGGTTGCTAAATTTTACTAAATTTTCCGCCATTATCTACTTTCGTCGGGCTCTTGCGTTACCGAAACGTCGTAGTGCACGCCGCCCATTGGATAAAAATTAACCGTAAATAAAAAGCCATTTTCCTTCTTTGTCGCCGAGCCGCTAACGGTAGTGGTCGGCTCTATGTCTCTTTTATACGTAAAGCCGTAGTTCCAGCACTTTCGCTGATGCAAAATTCCCACGCTCCAACTTTTAGTATAGCTTCTCTCTAAGTCGTAGTGCCAACCGCCCACCAGCCTATACTGCGCGGGAAGTTTAATGCTTGCGTAGCTCGTTAAATAGCTATCCTTTTCGGCGTTTGAGTTTCGCTGCATCGTATGAAGGAAGCTTGCGTTAAATAGCTCTTGCGAATAGGTTATCCCGCTTTGAATCTTTTTAAGCTGCTTATCTACGTGCGAATATTCGAGATTATTATAAAGCGATAAATTAGCAAACGGATAAACGGCGATTTTATTTTTTAGATTGCCGTATTCGCCCTCTTTGGTATAGTATCCTTGCGAAACGCTGTGCCGTAAAAATTTTCTACCTTCGCTAGTAAAAAAATACTGCGTCGCATAAGCGGACAGCTCATTTTTAGCCTTTTCCCGCGCTAGGAAATTTTCGTATCTTACGCCGTTTTCGTCGTAGATAAACTCGTCGTCCAAATCACCTCTATTATATCCCGCCATCAAATATTCCGCGCCGAAATCTACCGTATGGAAGAAATTTTCGTAAGCCTTGGCTACGTCGGTGTGAAGCGCGAATTTACGGTAATTATCTATGTAAACTTCGCTTTTATCCTCTCTCGCGTCTGTCGCCGAAACGCGCTTGTTATCGTAATTAATTTTTGAGACGTATAAATTTTCGTAATACGAAAAAGTAGCGGCGTTTTCAAATAGCGGTACGTGTACCGAAATCGGTAGCGTAAATTCATACTGCGTAGCCGTCACGCCTATACGGCGGTCGTATCTGTGAGACTGTAAATCAAGCGAATATAAAATATTAGGCAGCCACAAAGTATCGGTAAATTTGTGGTATTGCAAGCTAGGAAGCTCTTGGAGAGTATCTTTGTTCTCGTTTACGCCGCCTAGCTTTTCGGTATCGATATAATACTTCGCGTAGGCGCCGGCGTAGTGCTTGTCGTTTGCGATGAAATAATTAAATTTAGAAGTTACAAGCGAATCGTAATCCTCGTCGCGACCGCGTAAGTTTAGATACTCTATATCGTTAAGCTTCGTCGCGTCTATCCACAAGCCCTCTTGCAAATCCGCGTCGGTTAGGTATTTAATTAGCTTTTCGCGCTCGTATTTTAGCCCGATGCCTTTGTGAGTCTTATTTTTTAAGCTTTGCGCATTCGAGTTTTTGGCAGCTTGTTTAGCGCGGTAGCTCTCGCTGTCCTTAAAAGCGCCGAAGCTTATTTCGCCTTTGCCGTCCGGAGAATCTACGAATCTAAACGCACCGTACGCACCTACGCCGCGCCTAGTGCGCACTTGCGGGTCTACTTGAAAGTCCCATTCGTTATAAGGCGCAAAGTAAATCGGCTGCTTATAGTAAAATCCGTCGTTATTGCCGTAACCGAACTCCGGCGGCAAAAGCCCGGTCCTGCGCGTCGTATCGGTAGAAAAACCGAAATACGGCAGGTAAAACACAGGCACCGAGCCTAGCCGAAAGACGGGATTAAACATATGCAAAAATTTGCTTTGCCTATTAAGCATCGCCGAGCTTGACGTAATCGACCAGTCGGGATCTTGGACGTTACAGCTAGAAACGATCGCGTCCCTCGTGCGGTAATACTCCGCGTCCGAACTGCTCTCGTCGCTTCGCATCCACACTTCCATATCTTTATTCATCATAAATAGCGCTTCAAAGCTGCTCTCGTCGCTTTTTAGATTGATTTTAGCGTAGTTTGAGCGCGACGCCTCGCCCGCGCCTTTCATCATATTTACGTTACCGAATAGCTCGATAATCGAAGCGTTTTGATCGTAAACGGCCTTATCCGCCGTTACTAGATAGGTCTGCGAATAAACGACCACGTTTTTAGTCGCCGTTACGATACCGTTTTCTTGCTTTACGTCGTCGGCTAATAGCTGAAAGTCCTCGTTTTTCACGCTATTTTTATCTAAATTTTGCGCCGCGCTTAAAAAGGTAAAATTTAGCGCTACGAGCGCGATTAGAGTTAAAAATTTACGCGACATCGATCACCGCCGTTTTTGCCGCTAGATCGTGCCACGTCTGACGCGCTTCGTTACCAAGCGCCCACGCAAAGCCCAGATAAAGGCAAATTTGACTAATCACCGCGACGACCGCGCGCGACAAGCTCGCCGCAAAACTAGGTTTATCGAGCAAGACTACGTCCACGCAAGCTATTTTAGCGGCGATCTTGCCTAAGCTCGCGCCGTAATACCACGTAAAAAACGCCTGATAAAGGATTTTAAGCCCGATAAATTGCAAGATTAGGCTAGATATTATCGCTATCCTTTGCTCGTAAGTCGCGGCCTGCGCGAACGCGTCGTAATAAGTCGCGATAAATAACAGGCTAATTATCGTCTCGTCTATGCACGCCGCGTAAGCTCTCTTGCCGATGCTTGCGAGCCTAATTTCCTCGCGCTCTAACTTGGCGACAATATCTTGGTAGCTCATTTTAACGCCTGCCAAGCGATGTCGTCGCGGTATTGCATACCGTTAAATTTTACGTTTTCGCAAAGCTCGTAGGCTCTTTGCCGAGCCTGCTTTATCGTCTGCGCCACCCCGACGCACACTAGCACGCGTCCGCCGTCGGCGTAAATTTCGCCGTCTTGCTCGCTTACGCCGGCAAACGCTACGTGAGAATTTTCTGGCGTCTTTGCTACCGAAATTTTAGCTTTGGACGAGCCTTTATAAGGGTAATTTTCGCTTGCTATAACCACGCCTACGGCACACTCGTTTTTTAGCTTAATCGGCTCTAATTTTCCAAGCGCCGCGTTTAGTAAAATTTTACTCAAATCTCCGTCTATCAAAGGCATTAATACTTCGCACTCAGGATCGCCGAAACGCACGTTAAATTCCAGTACGTAAGGCTCGCCGCCTACGACCATAAGCCCGACGAATAGCACTCCGCAAAAAGGCGCGCCCTCGTTTTTCATGCCTCTTAGCGTAGGAGCTACGATCTCCTTTTCGACGCGTTTTATTAATTCCGGCGTAGCTAGCGGGCTAGGCGCGTATGCTCCCATACCGCCGGTATTCGGGCCTTTATCGCCGCTTAGAAGGCGCTTGTGATCTTGCGCTACGGGCAAGCTTACAAAATTTTCGCCGTCGCAAATCGCAAAAAAGCTGAGCTCGAACCCGTCTAAAAACTCCTCCACGACCACGCGCTTACCCGCGTCGCCGAAGCTCTCCCCACTTAGCATGCCGGCTACGGCATCGCGCGCTTCGTCTTTGCTTTGCGCGATGATCACGCCCTTACCGGCGCATAGTCCGTCGGCTTTTACGACGATCGGAGCGGCGAGAGCGTCTATAAATTTAAACGCCTCGTCCTTGCTTTGCGTATTTAAATACTTAGCCGTTTTTATACCGTTTCGCGCTAAAAAATCCTTCATATAAGCCTTGCTGCCTTCTAATCTAGCGGCCGCTTTGCTCGGTCCGAAAATCGCTAAATTTCGCGCCTTAAAAATATCCGTTACGCCCTCGCTAAGGGGCGCCTCCGGACCTACGATAGTTAAATTTATCCCGTTTGATTCCGCAAAATCCGCTAATTTTTCATAGTCTTTAACGTCTAAATTTTCGCCGAGCTTAGAAGTAGCGCCGTTACCGGGAGCAAAGTAGAGTTTCGGGGGATTTTTTTCGGATAATAATTTTAGCGCGATAGAGTATTCTCTGCCACCGCTTCCGATGATTAGGATTTTCATATTTTCTCCGTAAATTTTAAGACCCGAGCGGGCGTCGCATAAAAGAGAGGCCCGTAACAAGACCAATCTTGCAAATAGATAAACATCGACAGGTTGCAACTTCTCGCGCTTTCGCGCTCAAACGACGCCGCATCGCAAGATGCCTATACGTCTTCGCTAACAAAAAAATGTCGGACCCTAGAAAATGCTTCTTCGCTTCGCTCAGGCGAGGAAATTGTATAAAATTTTTGCTTAAATTAACGTTTTAGCAAGGCTTACGCAAGCATTCACGCTTTGCTCGGCGCAGACTACGGGCTCGCAAAATTTTACCAGTTCTTTCGCCGTCGTTTCGCCGATGGCTACGCATTTATAGCGCTCGGGGTTGCCCAATTGCCAGCTAAAATTTCGCGCGAAATTTCG
>NZ_CAJPMA010000024.1 GCF_905371695.1 uncultured Campylobacter sp.
ACATTCACTTAAATATATATAAAAATATAAACGAAGCTAAATTCGTCTGCTACGCTATGCCTCATTATGTCACCGCATATGCATTAAAACACGCTGTCATAGCGCCGAAAGATTATTTCGGCTATATGAAATACGGCGAGATAGAAGTGTATGATCCTAAGCAATTTGAAGATTGGTACGAACGAGCGGACACTGAAATTTACAGATACATGCTGGAAAAACGGCGCAACGTCGCGATTATTAGAGGATACGGAATTTACGCTTTTGCTAGAACGGCGCAGCAGCTGGCGAAGGAAATCGCGGTTTTGGAAAATAGCTGCAAAATTTTACATATAGCAAATTCATATTAATTTTTAAGCTATTTATAAGCGTAACTAACGAATTTTGTACGTTTGTTAGCGAAAATTTTGCGAGAAAAGCGCGATTTTAAGGTAATTTAAGAGAATTTCGGATAAAATCACAAATATTTTTGTTAGTATTTCAAAGGAAATTTTAATGATAACTTGGATGCAAAAGCATAAAAAATACCTAGTCGTGACGATTTGGATTAGCACGATAGCCTTTGTGGGCGCGGGTTTCGTCGGCTGGGGAGCATACGATCTAAACGCCAATAGAGCCACTTCGGTAGCCACGGTAGGTCACAGAAATATCAGCGTTCAAGAATTTCAACAAAAATATAACCAACTATACGATTATTACGCTAACATTTTCGACGGCAAATTAACTCAGGAAAAAGCCGACGAGATGGGACTGGAAAATTTGGCGCTACAAGCAACTATTCAAGAAAATATGCTACTAAATTTCGCCGACGATATCGGACTTGACGTTAGCGACGAGGATATTTTAAAATACATCGTAACCGATCCGAATTTTCAAAAAGACGGAAAATTCGATAAAAATTTCTACTATGACGTTCTAAGACGAGCTAGGATAAATCCCAATGATTTTGAGAAAAATTTGAAACGCTCTATTTTGTTAGATAAGCTAAATTTCGTGCTAAATGCATCTCCTATGAAAAACGATCTGGAAATGATGACGTCAAGTATTTTTATGAAAGATAAAATTTTAGCACAAGTCGTAAAGGTTAGCGCAGACGAAGTAAAAATAAATGAAGACGAAGTAAAAAAGCTGTGGCAAGAGCATAAAAACGACTATATGACCAAGACGCTTTACGACGCGGATACCCTATTTGTCGAGCCGGTAAATAGCGAGGCTAACGCAACTTCGCTAACGGCGTACTATAATGACAATAAAGATAAATATAAAAGTAGCGACGACAAAATAAAAGCATACGACGAAGTAAAAGAGCAGGTCCAAAAAGATTATAATCTAGAACAGGCAAAAACCGATGCATTAGAAAAATATATAGCCGTTAAAAAAGGCGAGCTAGCAACCAACGGAAAAATGAATTTCAATGAAGATAACGCTAGTTTTTCGGTAGGCGAACTAAAAGGCGCAAAGGCTGGAGACACGATAAAACCTTTTGTGTATGAAAACGGCTATTTAATAGTAAAATTAAATAGCATAACCGCGCCGGAACCTATGAGCTACGAACAAGCTCGCGATAAGATCTTGGAAATTTATAAAGATCAAAAGATAAGAGAAATTTTAGAGCAAAAAGCGAAGGATGCCATAAAAGATTTTAAAGGTAAAGAAGTAGGCCTTATAGACAGAGAGGCTAACGCCACGATAGAGGGACTAGAAAGCTATGAAGTGCAAGCATTTGCCAGTCGACTCTTAGAATCGCCTAACAAAAAAGGCTATGTTATATTAGACGATAAAGCCGTCGTATACGAAATTTTAGAGCAAAATTTAACCAACAACGTAACAAATAACGAATACAAACAGTTAATGGAGCAAAACGTCGCAAGACTAAAAAATAGCGAACTAATGAAAGATTTAGCCGCCCAGCTACAAAAACGCTATAAAATAAAAGAATACACCAAAAGGTAATTGCTTTGAGTACTAGAATCTTAGGCATAGACGTCGGATCGTTTCAAATCTGCGCCGTTATCGCTCAACACGATGAAAACGGTATCAAAATAATAGGTATAGGCACCGAAAAAACGCAAGGAATAAAAAAAGGCGTAATTACGAATATCGAGCAAGCTTCAAAATCGATAAAAAGCGCGCTTTCGGAAGCCGAGAGGGTTGCGGGTACTAGATATGAAAAAGTCGTAGTCTCTATATCTGGAGCCTATACTAAAAGCGTAGATAGTAGCGGCGTAGTAAACATCCCAAATCACGAGATCGGTATAAGAGAGATCGAGCGTGCCGTGCAAATGGCGGATCATAACGCAAATATACCGCACGAATACGAACGTCTTCACGTATTGCCGTATAATTTTAAAGTAGACGATCAAGAGCACATTGAAGATCCTATCGGTATGAACGGCACTAGGCTAGAAGTTCAGACGCATATTATTACCGTTCAAAAGTCTTCTTTAAGTAATTTAAGAAAAGCTATAAGCTCAGCCGGCGTACAAATAGACAATATAGTCCTTTCGGGTTACGCTTCGGCGATCGCTACGTTAACCATAGACGAAAAAGAGCTCGGCGTAGCGCTAATCGATATGGGCGGAGCTACGTGTAATATGGTTATTCATTCGGGAAATTCTATTAGATACAACGAATTTTTAGGCGTAGGCTCGACGAATATCACGAACGACCTTTCTATGGCTCTGCATACGCCGCCGCAAAAAGCAGAAGAAATCAAGCTAAATTACAGCTCGTTAGTTAATAAATCAATCGATTTAATCGAACTCCCCGTACTAGGCGACGAGGGCAAAACTCACGAAGTATCGCTAGATATAATCTCCGACGTAATATACCCGAGGGTTGAGGAAACTTTAATGATCCTCGCAAAAATGATAGAAGATAGCGGATATAAAGAGCTGGTAGGCGCAGGCGTAGTACTAACGGGCGGGATGACGAAATTTGACGGATTACGCGAACTAGCATCGGCGATTTTTGATAAAATGCCCGTTCGTATCGCAAAACCGAAAGAGACCGACGGCCTTTACGAAATTATGAGAGAGCCTGCTAATTCATGTGCTATTGGGCTTTGCATGTACGGAGCGGGCGAATTTACTCCTTACGAGATAGACTCTGAAAAGAAAATAAGATACAAAGGCGAAGTTGCCACAAAACCTAAATCAAATTTAAAAAACGTACTTGAAATAGATACGAATTCTAATGAAGACGAAAATTTTGAAGAGGGAATAGAATTGAAAAACGAAGCGCTAGGTACTGATGCGAAAAGCGGTAAAAAAGATTCGTTAAGTAGCATAGCGGACATTAGCAAGCACGAGAAAAAACCAAATATATTATCTAAATTTTGGCAGAAACTAACAGAATCATTCTAAGGAGAAAAAATGGGTAGCTTCACGGTAGAAGAGAACAAACGAGTCTACGGCGCAAAGATTAAGGTCATAGGCGCAGGCGGCGGCGGCGGGAATATGATAAATCATATGATTAGAGAAAATTCTGACCTAAACGTAGATCTAATAATTGCAAATACCGACGTGCAAGCGCTTGAAAATTCGTCTGCTCATACCAAAATTCAACTCGGCGAAAGAACCACAAAAGGGCTTGGAGCCGGTATGGATCCAAAAATCGGCAAAGCCGCGGCTGACGAAAGCTACGACGAAATAAAAAGCGCGCTTGAAACGTCGGATATAGTTTTTATAGCCACCGGTCTTGGCGGCGGGACGGGAACCGGGGCCACGCCTATCGTAGCCAGAGCGGCAAAAGAGGTTGGCTCGCTAACGGTAGCCGTAGTTACTATGCCGTTTAGCTTCGAGGGTAAAAAGCGCCGTAACCAAGCCGAAGCGGGACTTATAGAGCTTCGCAAAGAGTGCGATTCTATCGTAGTTATCCCAAACGATAAACTTCTAACGCTCATAGATAAAAAAGCCGGTATAGCCGAAAGCTACAAAATGGTAGATAACGTTCTAGCTCGCGCCGTAAGCGGAATGAGTACGATCATTTTAAATTCAGAAAGCAGCATGAATATAGACTTTGCCGACGTTAGGACGATTATGAGCTACCGCGGAATGGCTCTAATGGGTATGGGCGACGCACAAGGCGAAGAAGCCGCCCAAGAGGCGATCAAAAACGCTATCCAATCTCCATTGCTTGATAACGTATCGATTAACGGCGCAATGGGCGTTTTGGTACACTTTAAAATTAGCCCGTTATGCCCTCTAAGCGATATTCACGAGGCCATGATGATCATAAACGAAGCAGCCGATGAGAACGCCAACATAAAAATGGGAACGACTACCGACGACGAGATAGAAGACAATAGAGTCGAAGTTACTATTATAGCAACCGGTTTTAAAAGCACGATAGAGGAAAAAATAGAAGCGACCGCGACGCCTATCGAGCAAAAACCTACCATCGGTAATCCTATGCTAAGCAAACGTCTAGAAAAACTAAAAGTATCAGGCGGTTACGAGAGCGAAGAAGCTATGGAGGAACTTGAAAAGCCGACTTGGCTACGCCGCCAAATGGATTAAATTTTCTACCAGATTTCTCCGAGAGCGATGAATTTTATATTCATCGCTTTTTATAAATTTCAAACTCCTAGAGCCTTTTTAACTTCGTCGCTAGCCATCTGTATATTCCACTCGGGCTCCCAGACTAGATCGATATCGCACTCTTTTATACCTTCTACTCGCAATACCGCATCGTTTACCCAGCCTAGAATTAGTTCGTGTAACGGGCAAGATCTAGTAGATAGCGTCATCGTAACCTTTACCGTATCGCCGTTTACGCTTACGTCGTAAATCAGCCCGAGCGATACTATATCAAAACCTACTTCGGGATCTACGATCATGCGAAGCTCGTCGTAAATTCTCTCTTTCATTTTCCTACTCCAAAATTAGTAAATTTAAAAACGTGCGCCATATTAAGCGCGACTAGACTAACGCTAATCAACATACAAAAAAGCGCGATAAATTTTAGACCGAACGTAAAAAATACAAGCGCTAAAACGTTTGCGCAAATAGCCGCATAAGTAGGCTTTTTAATAATCATATCGTCAAGTAGCGGAATTTTAGCCTTTCCTACAAACGGCGAAACGTAGTGATACCAGATGAGAAAAGGCGCGATTTTGTAAAGATGCGCGACGATAAAAGCGTATAAAAAGCCGTAAATCAGCCAAAATATTCCATAGCTAAATCGCCCAAAAGCCGCAAAAACGCAAAAGCCGCAAAACGAAGCAAGCGCCAAAACGATATTTACGTTCCAATAATCAAACGCCTTTCTCACGCGCCTTTTAATAATAATCGCCGCTTCGTATATGAAACATAAAATCGCCGCGACCGCGCAAAAAAGCGTAAATTTCGGCTCGTAAGCCAAAACCGCGCCGCCTAGCGCGTAAAATCCGAGCGAAATTTTACTAGCCGTAAATTTTAGATCATGTACCAGCGCAAACATCGGTAAAAGCACGCTAGCCACGCCGACCGCGACGAAAAATACGAAACCTAGCACGAAATACACGTGATAAAATAAAAGCGTCTCAAAATCCCACGCGAGCGCGCCCGTAAGCGCCAAAACCAAGCAAAATCCGAGCGTAATGCCGACTATTAAAAGCCCTGCCGAAACTAAGAGCGCAAACGCCGCAAAACTTCGCTTTTTATTTCCTATAAAACTAAGCGCGTAAGTAACGCCGAAAAATAAAAGCGACAAAAACAAAAACCCGCCGCCGGCGTGCATAAAAGCGCTATTGCCGGTAAATAACCCCGCAACGAACGCCATTAACGAAAGCGCATAGATAAAAAGATTTACAAACGCTCCTTTTATCGTAAAAAACGGTTTTTCAAGAATAACCGACGTTAGCTGATACAGCGCGCCCATAATTATGCTAATTACGAAGCCTACGAAAAATAGATGTAAAAATCCGGCGGTCGGCGGCGCAAAAACAGCGTCCAAATCTACCGTAAAAAACGCAAAGATACTTAAAAATAAAAACGCTAGTCCCGCGATAAAATATCCACCGACTAGCCTAAACGGCGGCGCAAACGTATTTAAAAGCATTAATGGCAAAGACTCGTATCGACGCCGTCTACGCTAGCGCCGCTTTTTAGCGTAAAGGTCATTTTTACCGCGCCACCTTCGATATCTTCGCGCTCGATATTAAACTGCGCTTGTAGTTTAGGGATTAGCCCCGCCGGGAATTTGTGGTTTATCATTAAAATTTTAGTGTTTGCGTCCGCAAATTTTATCGCCGCGAAAGCATTTAGCATAGGCTCTGGCGGCGGGCACGGGCGACTGTCGAATCCTACGAAATTTACGCCGTCTTTGTTTGTTTTATAAAACGGAACCGTCGCGCCGTCCACGCTAAATTCCTGCCAACCGTCAAAAAAATTCATTTTTTCTCCTTGTTTGAAATTTCGGACGATTATACTCTTAAAGAAAAATTTAGCGCTTGACGCGCCTCAACGCCCAAATTACTTCACGTACTGGACGTAATCGCCGTATCCTAGCTCTTTCATTTTTTCAAGCGGGATAAATTTTAAACTCGCGCCGTTTATGCAGTAGCGAAGTCCGCCGCGCTCTTTCGGCCCGTCGTCAAAAACGTGCCCTAAATGGCTATCCGCGCCATTTGAGCGTACTTCTACGCGCTGCATGCCGTGGCTGTCGTCTTGACTAAAATTTAGCGCGTCGGTAGTTATAGGCTTAGTAAAGCTCGGCCAGCCGCAGCCGGCGTCAAATTTATCCGAACTTGAAAATAGCGGCTTTCCGCTTACAATATCGACGTAGATGCCGCGCTCGTTCAGTTTATCGTATTCGCTGCTGAACGGGCGCTCTGTGGCGGCGTTTTGCGTGACGGCGTATTGCTCTGTGCTTAGTCGCTCGCGTAGTTGCTCGTCGCTAGGCTTTTTAAATTTTTGTTCGTCGTAAAGCGGCTTTTTGGCTAAATTTAAATCGATGTGACAATATCCGCCCGGGTTTTTATCCAGATAATCTTGGTGATAATCCTCGGCTAAGACGAAATTTCTAAGCGGCTCTACCTCGACGGCGATAGGCGCGCTAAATTTGCTCTGTTCCTGCGCGATAAAAGCCTTGATGCTAGGCAGCAGCGACGCATCCGCGTAGTAAATGCCCGTGCGGTACTGCCGTCCGACGTCGTTGCCTTGCTTATTGACCGACGTCGGCTCGATTATACGAAAGTAATGAGCTAAAATTTCGGTTAGAGAAACGCGATTTTCGTCGAATTTTAGGCGTAGAGTCTCGGCATGGTCGGTCTGTTTTAGCCCTTCGTAGCTTGCCTGCTCGCTCTTTCCGTTTGCATAGCCCACGTCTGTTTGCGTTACGCCCGCAATCTTTTTAAAATACCCTTCGACGCCCCAAAAGCAGCCGCCTGCTAGGTAAATTTCGGTTATTTTTTGCATTCCGTTTCCTTTAACGTCTAAATTTTGACCGTCGCGCCCCGCTTGCGCCTCGTGTCCCTGCCCGCAGCCCAATGTCGCAAACAACGTCGCGATCAAAACGAGTATTTTTTTAAATTTTGTGCTCATCTCATCCTCCTTATATTTTGCAAAATTTTAGCAAAATTTACGTTAGCGAACGTAAAATTTTAAAATTTGCGCAAACGGGCGAAGCGAAAATAGCAATAATCGCGTAGGGCGCGCAAAATTAGTGCAAAAAGTGGCGTACGCCCGTAAAATAAAGCGCCATCCCATGCTCGTTCGCCGCCTCTATCACCTCGTCGTCTCTAATGCTACCGCCGGGCTCGATCACGCATTTTACGCCCACTTTTGCGGCGATATCGATGCTGTCTCTAAACGGAAAAAACGCCTCGCTAGCAAGCGTGCAGCCGTGCAAGTCAAGATCAAGTTCTTTCGCCTTAGCTACCGCGGCGCGAGCGGCGTCCACGCGACTAGTCATACCCATACCGATCGCCACCACGGCGCCTTCTTTTACGTAAACCACGCAGTTGCTTTTAGTAAGCGTGGCGACCTTCCACGCAATCTGCGCATCGTTTAATTGCTCCGGTTTTGCGCGCTTTTTACTCATTAGCTTCATATTAGTTAGCTCTTCGTCTTTTACGACGTCGCGCTCTTGATAAACGAAGCCGCCGTCTACGCGCTTAAAGTCGTATTTATCGTTCGCACGCGCTAAAAATTTATTATCCTGCGTGAAAATTTTGATACGTTTTTTACCTTCAAATACCGCTAGCGCCTCGCTAGTTACGTTTGCGGCGATTATAACCTCGACGTAAATTTCGTTAATCTTTTGCGCTAGCTCTTTATCTAGCGTCCCGTTTATCGCCACGACGCCGCCGTACGCGCTGATAGGATCGCATTTTAGCGCCTCTACGTAGCTTTCTAACAGGCTGTTTTTAACGGCGAATCCGCACGGATTAGCATGCTTAATTATCGCTACCGCGGGCGCTTCGCCGAAGCTAGTCGCGAGCATTACCGCGCCGTTAATATCTGTTATGTTATTAAAGCTCGCCTCGCCTTTTAACGCGCGGAAATTTTTAGTAAAAAAGTCTTCAAATTCGTAAAGCGCGCCTTTTTGATGCGGATTTTCGCCGTAGCGCGTATCGAAAACCTTGCGCCCTACTATAAATTTCTCGTCGCCAAATCCGCCGTTAAATCGCTCATTCATGTAGTTTGCGATCATCGCGTCGTATGCGGCGGTGTGCTCGTAGGCCTTTATCATCAAACTCCTACGGTAGTCGTAGTCGGCGCGTCCTTCGCGCAAGCGAGCTAAAATTTCGCCGTAATCGCGGGCATCCGTTACGATTAACACGTCGGCGAAATTTTTAGCCGCGCTTCGCACCATCGCAGGGCCGCCGATGTCGATGTTTTCGATAATTTCGCCAAAATCGTCCGTGCGCGCGACCGTTTCTTTAAACGGATATAAATTTACGCACACTAAATCGATACACTCGATACCGTTTGCGCGCGCTTGCTCTACGTGCGCGGCGTCGGAGCGTTTGTGTAAAATTCCGCCGTGAATTTTAGGATGCAAGGTCTTTACGCGACCTTCAAACATCTCGGGGCTTTGCGTGACCTCCGCGACTTCGACGGCCTTTACGCCGTTTTCGTTTAATAGCTTATGCGTGCCGCCGGTACTAATGATCTGCCAACCAAGCTCGCTTAAACCTTTGGCGAACTCGACTATGCCGCTTTTGTCGCTGACGCTAATTAGTGCTCTCATTTATAATTCCTTTCTTTTTGTCGGTTTGTATTTTGCCGCGCCGAAATTTGAGCGAATTTTACAAAAATTTTACTAAATTCTCTAACTCTAAAAAGACTAAGCGCCGCAAGAGGGCGGTCGCTAAGCCGCGCGCTGTTTTATCGCTTCGTAAGCTTCGTTTATCTCTTGTAGCTTACGGGTGCTCTTTTCTATAATTTCCTTGCTCTCGCCCTGCCCCATTAAAATATCGGGATGATATTTTTTTACCAGTTCGCGGTAGCGCCTTTTTACCTCGCTAAACGCCGCGCCTTCGCTAAGTCCGAGCACGTCGTAAGGGCTTTTTGCTTTGGTTTTCGCGCTAGCGCCGTTATTTGCGCCGCCCGACGAACCGCCGTTAGAGCCGGCTTGGCTCCTACCGAAATCGGATCCGCCGTAGCCGCTACCGCGTCTACTTTTGTCTTGATCCAAATCGACGTCTTCATCGTATCCGTTAGCAAATTCCCAGCCGTCCGAGCGCTTGTCGCCGCGACTTTGGCGTTCGTTTTGCCACTGCTTAAACCTATCTTGCTTTTGTCCCGCATAAAACGCGTCAAACTGCGCAAACAGCATACTTAGCTCGGCTCCGCCTACTCTCATCCCTAGGGCTATTTGCGTGATCAAATTTCGCTCGTCGACGCTTAAATGTCCGTCTACGTAAGCAAGGCTTATTAAAACCGCCATTTTCGAAACCGCCGCGCTTTTACTTAGGCGAAATTTATTCTGATATTCGCGCGCTATCTCGTAGGCGTTGGCTAAATTTTCCTTCTCGCGCTTGTAAATCAGCTTTAACTCAGCCCTTTTTACCGCATCTCCGCCCAGTTTTGCGGCTAGATCGTCCAGTATTTCTTTTATCAGCCTCGCTTCAAGCTCGTTTACGCGCCCGTCGCTTTTAGCGACTTTTGCGAGTAGGCTTACTAGATATTTCGCCTCGTCGTAAGCTCTACCGCCGAAAATTTCCTCCGCCCTATCCGCGCTCCACATGTCCGCGGTTAGAACATAGATCGCGTAGCCTACGGCGAGTAAAATTAAAATTCCCAGCATCTTACCACAAATGATAGATGGTATTTTTAATCTTTCCTCCGACTAGCTCGTTCTTGCGCCACGAGCTCTCGTCATTCATTACGCTCCATCTACGCTCCTCCGCGCGATAAAACCAGTCTTTATCTATCTGATAATATACCTGCTTGCCGCCAGTTTCGATAACGTTTGCTATGTTATTGTCGTGATAGCTGTTCTCGTCGTAGTCAGTAAAGGCGCGCTGCCCCATTTCAGAATACAGCATCGTAAGCTCTTGAAGCATCTCGTTTAGCTCGTCGTCCATTTTTTTAACGTGCAGTCCGATTTCCTCGGCCTCGCGGAAAAGTATCGGATATTCGTGAGCCGGATAATCGCCGTTTAACCTCTCCGAAATTTCGGCTATCTTAGCATCGTCGCTAATATGATAGCGCAGTAGCTCGCGGCAAATTTTAAGCGAAAGCGAGCTAGCGCGGTCTACGGCGCCGAAAACTAGCGGATGGACGTAGCCGTAAAGGCTCTCGTAGGGGTTTTTGTCGCTCGGTTTTTCTTGATCTTTCCATAACTTAATCACTCGGTTTAGCTCGTCCATCGATATGCTGACGCGTTCGTTGCCGCTGTCTACCGGACTCATCGCGTGTTTCAAAGAGGTATCCACCGGCGTTAGATAAGCTAGCGGTCCCATTACGATCTCATTCGCTCCAAGCGCCATCATCGTCGCGGCCGACGCACAGTTAGCGGGCACTAGCGCCGTAATATTTTTACAATAATCGCGTAACGTGCTGATGATACGAAGCGCGGCTATACCGCTACCGCCGTCGCTTTTGATATACAAAAAGGCGTTGTCAATTTTTTTGCCCTTTAAAATTTCATACATCGCGCTCGCATCGTTGCCGCAGACGCTGCCCGCGTTTGAGTTATAGTAAGTAATGAGAGTACCGCCTAGTTTGTTTTCGATATGCTTAATTAGCGATTGCGTCTCGTTAAAAAGTATCGGAGGCTTAGCTACCGCACGATTTTGGTGCGAGCCTCTTTGCTCGCCCTGCCCTTCGTCATCGTTTTTCTTGCTTAAAACGTCTAATAAACTCATTTTTATCCTTTAAAATTTTGATTATTTAATCGCCGCAGAATGCTTAAATTTTAGCTTTCTTGCTTGATAATCTTGGCAAACTCGCTAAAATAAACCTCGCTAACCTCGCTTAGCTTTTCCTCGATATCGTTTAGTTTAAATTTATCTCCGCCCACGCTACCGATTTTTTCAAATTTGACGCCGTGTTTTGCGGCTAGAGATTCAAATTTATCCTCGTCTTTCACGCCAACGATCGCGCGCGAAAAGCTCTCGTCAAAGATGAAATTTGGCTTTTTAACGTCAAATTTACACTCAGCGCCAAGCCCGCTTAGGCACGCCATTTTTGCTAGCGTTATCGCTACGCCGCCTACGCCTACGCTGTTTGCAAACTCTAGCGCGCCCGATTTATTTGCCTCGATGACCAAATCCCACAGCGCGCGCTCTTTTTTATAGTCCACCGCTGCTAGCTCGCCGCCCACCGCGTCAAATAGCGCCTTAGCGTAAAGTGACGCGGCAAATTCGCCCTTCGTCTCGCCAAGCACGTATATCGCCGTACCAGCGCGCGTAAAGACGCTCGGCAGGCTCGCATTTGCGTCCTCGTTTACGCCCACCGTCACGATCGCGGGCGTCGGATAGACGCTCACGCCCTCGGTATCGTTATATAGGCTCACGTTGCCGCTCACAACTGGCGTATTTAGCTCGCGGCAAGCCTCTTTGATACCCTCGCAGCCCTGCGCGAACTGCCACATGACCTCCGGATTTTGCGGATTGCCGTAGTTTAGGCAGTCGGTGATAGCTAGAGGCGTCGCTCCGCTCATCGCGACCTTTCGTCCGGCCGCCGCGACCGCTCTAGCCGCGCCGTTTTTGGGATCAACGAAATTCGCCCGCGGGTCGCACTGTGCCGCCATCGCGATCGCCCTGCCAGTTTCTTTCACGCGGATAACCGCAGCTCCCAGAAGCCCCGGTTGTTTGATCGTATTTGTTTGGATATTTGCGTCGTATTGATCGTAGATTAGCGACTTATTTAGCACCTCGGGTTCGCTAAGCAGCTTCCAAAACGCGGTTTTATTATCTGCGTTCCCCGGGATTTGTAAATTTTTGATTTCGTCTAGGTATTTTGGGCGCGTTGTCGGTCGGTCGAGCACCGGGGAGGCCTCGCTAAGCGGCGCTATCGGTATCTCGCCCGCTAGCTCGCCGTGCCAATAAAGCTCCATCACGCCGCTGTTTGTTACCTCGCCGATGATCTCGGCGTCTAGGTCCCATTTTTTAAATATCTCTAGTATCTTTTGCTCGCAGCCTTTTTTGGCACAGATTAGCATACGCTCCTGGCTTTCGCTCAGCATTAGCTCGTACGGCGTCATGCCCGTTTCACGCATAGGCACGCGGTCTAGATACATCTTCATACCGCTGCCGCTGCGTCCGGCCATCTCAAAGCTGCTAGACGTTAGCCCCGCCGCGCCCATATCCTGGATACCCACGACGTAGTCGGTTTTAAATAGCTCCAAGCACGCCTCCATCAGCAGCTTTTCGGCAAACGGATCGCCCACCTGCACGGTCGGGCGCAGAGATTTGTTCGCATCGTTAAAGCTATCGCTCGCCATCACGGCGCCTCCAAGCCCGTCGCGACCGGTTTTTGAGCCGACGTAGATCACGGGGTTGCCGATGCCTTCGGCTCTGCCGTAAAATATCTCGTCGCTCTTACAAAGCCCAAGCGCAAATGCGTTTACTAGGATGTTGCCGTTAAAGCTAGGATCAAACGTCGTCTCGCCGCCGATAGTAGGTATGCCCATGCAGTTGCCGTAGTGAGCGATTCCCGCAACCGCGCCTTTTAGCAGGTAGCGCTGTTTTTTCGCGTTTTCGCTCTCGCCGCGCACTTCGCCAAATCTCAGCGAGTTCATATTCGCCACGACCCGCGCGCCCATCGTAAATACGTCGCGCAGTATCCCGCCCACGCCCGTCGCCGCGCCCTGAAAAGGCTCGATGAAGCTTGGGTGGTTGTGGCTCTCCATCTTAAACACCGCCGCGACGCCGCCTCCGACGTCGATGACGCCCGCGTTTTCGCCAGGACCCTGGATCACCCACGGCGCCTTGGTCGGGAAGCCGTTTAGGTACTTTTTACTCGACTTGTAGCTGCAGTGCTCGCTCCACATCGCGGAAAATATCCCAAGCTCGAGCAAATTTGGCTCTCTACCTAGGATTTTAAGTATATTTTCGTATTCGTCGTCGCTGATTTTATGCGCTTTTACGGTAGCTTTGTCCATTTTTAGCCTTTTGTGAAATTTCGTAGGCATTTTACTTTAAAAAGGGTAAAATTTTACTGATTTTACAGTCTTGCGTAGGCGGCTAAATTTTACGCCCGCAAGGGCCCGTCGCTTTATTTGGGCTGCGCGCAGATCGCTTCTAAAATTTGCTCTTGCTTTGCCGCATCAGGCTCGATAACTAGGCTTTTAAACTGCTTTGACTTCGCCTGAGACCGTAGTTTTTCGGTCTCGTCTTGCGGATAGAAAAATCTAAAATCTAAATTTTTAATCGTCGCCGGCCCGCCTTTTTGCGTACGCGCGTCCATAATCGTAGCGAAAAATTTGCTATTATCCTCGCTTTGTTTATCGTAATAATTCGTCACTACGCGGACGCCGATCGCTTTGCCAGAGTTAAAGCTCTCGCAAACGGCATCGCCTTTTGCGTCAAATACCGAGCTTTCTATTATGCCGCCGCCGAATTGATAAAATTTTAAGCTTTTAGCGCGGCTTACGCGCTCAAATTCGGCGAGGTTTTTTAAATCTACGTAGCGGTAGCCAAACGGCATATCGGCATCAAGCTCGTGCAGCGTCGCCGTAAAACCGCTGATTGCTAGCATATCGCCCAGTTTTACCGCGCGCCCGCTAATTTGCGTAATCGCTAAGCCTACGACGTCGCCGTCTTGCAGCCGCATAGTTTTACTTAAATTTTCTGAGTAAAAGGCTATTTTGCCGAGCGTGCCGTTATTTTCCAAATAGTCGTAATAATTTAGTCGCGCCTGCCCTGGTAAGACCGGCGCGAGCGCGTCGTTTCCGAAAAATCCATCGGCGAAGCAACCGCCCAAAACCGCGGCGGTAACGAGCGCAAAGATAAAATTTTTCATAAAAATCCTTAAAATTTAGACGAGAGAAGTCCCGAAAATACAAGGCGAATTTAAGCGTCGTTCGCGCCTATTGTAAAGGTCGCGACGTAAATTTCGGCGCAAATCCATTTAAATTTACTAGCCGTTTTAAAGGCGCTCGTAAAGCGGTCGCTCAAATTCGTCACTTACCCAGACAAAACGAGCTAAACATTTCGTCTAAAATTTCATCTCTCTCAAAAGGCCTTGTTATCGCCGCGATCGCCGCGATCGCCGAATTTAGCTCGTATGCGAAAATTTCTAACTCGCCCTCGCCAAGAAAGCTTTGCGCCCGTTTTAGCGCCGCGCTTGCGACTTCGCACTGCAAAATTTGCCTATTTGAGCTAAGTACGAGCTCGTTAACGTCTTGCGCGTCGAGATAATCGCGTAAAATTTCTAAAATTCTCTCCACGTCGCTTTTGGCTGAAATTTTAATCGCGCCGTCTATTTTTATGTCGAATTTAGGCTCTAAATCGCTTTTGTTTAAAACGTAAAAAATTTTCTTAGGCGCTTCTTTGTCTTCGCGCTCGCGTAAAATTTCTAAAATTTCTCGGTCTTGCTCGTCGCTGGCTTGCGAGCCGTCGAAAACGGCAAGAATAATCTCGGCTTCTTTAATGGCGTCAAAAGCGCGCTCTATACCTATTTGTTCGATTTTGCCGGCGTTCGCGCGGATACCTGCGGTATCGATAAAGCGCACCAAGTGCGTACCGACTTTTAAATTTTCCTCGATTCTGTCGCGCGTCGTGCCCGCTTCGTCCGAAATAATCGCGCGTTCAAAGCTTAAAAGTGCGTTTAAAATCGAACTTTTACCGACGTTAGGCTTGCCTACTATCGCTATTTTAAAGCCATCGATCAGTCCGCGCCTAGAACGACTAATAGCCACTATACGATCTAGTTTTTCTACATTTTTTGATAGCATTTGACGGATATTTTCTAATAAATCTGGCGGTAGATCGTCCTCGGCGTAGTCTATGCTAGTTTCGACGAAGGCTAGAGTCTTTACGATCTGCGAGCGCATATCGTTTACGTATTCGCCAAGATCGCCTCTCATTTGGCGGGCTAAAATTTTAGCGGCAGACTCGCTTCTGGCGTTAATAAGTCCTTGTATCGCCTCGGCCTTACTAAGATCTAGCTTACCGTTTAAAAACGCGCGCTTGCTAAATTCTCCGGGACAAGCTAGCCTCGCCCCCGCTTTTACGAGCTCGCCTAAAATCGTATCGGCGACCACGAAACCGCCGTGAGTTTGAATCTCCACGACGTCCTCGCCGGTAAAACTTGCGGGTGCCTTGAAATAAATCATAATCGCTTCGTCTAAAAACTCGCCCTCAAAAGAGTAAATTTTACGCAGACTCGCATAGCGCGGCTCTAACGCTGCCGTTTTCGTAAGTTTTAGCGCGGTTTTTAGCGCAGTAGCGCCGCTTAATCTAATAATGCAGATCGCGCCCGCGCCGTGGGCGGTGGCGATCGCGGCTATATCGTCATTTTTTGTAAAATTCATTTACGACTACGAATTTTCCGTCCGCACCCGTTTTTACGGCGACGTATTTATCGGGGAAGCGCTCTCGTAATTTTTCAAGCGCTATTTTAACCAAAACCCCGTCAAGCGGCTTAGTCTGCGCCCTGCCGGTAGTTTCTACGCGCTCGATCACTCCTATTAGATATTGCTCGATCGCCGCCTCTTGGTTTTTGAAAAATTGCGCGATTTCAAGACGCACGGCAAGAGAGTATTTAAAATTTAGCCAGCTAAAAAGCATATACGAGATTGCCTTGTAGCGATAGCCCTCTTTACCTATCAACAGCGCCGCATCGGCTCCATCAAGCTCTACCAGCACGCAATCGTCGCTAAATTTGCTAACTTCGATTTTATCTATCTCAAAGCAGCTCGCCGCAAAAAGTCTTTTTATATCCTGTTTAATTTTAGGCAAAATTTCTTCGAAATTTATAGGCTCTTTTTGCTCTTTTTTGCGCTCGTCTTTAAATGTGCTAGGCGCTTTTTCTTGATTAAAGTTATCCAAAATAGACGTATCTAAAATATTCTTCATAGGCGAAATTTTAGGCTTTTTCTCGTTTAAATTTTCTCCTAAATTTTCATCTGCGCCGTCCGTATCGATCCTTTTGATCACGTATTCGGGCTTTGTTTGCTCGCTTTGGCGCCGTGCGTCTTCGCCGCTCTCCGCAAACGCCGCTTGCGCAAGAGCCGTATTTTGCTCGTTTAGGAAATTTTGCCTTGATTTATGGCCTTGTTCATGACGGATATCGTCGCTTTTGTCTTTATGATTTTTATGATCGCGTTTTTGAACGTTTAAACCGGACTTTTTACCTATTTTTGCGTCCGATTGCTTATGGTGTCCTTGGTTTTGTTCGCCTTTCTCGCTAGCGTCGCGCTTTGTCTTATGCGATTTCTCGCAGTTTTCTCGGGTTACTTCTATGATCGCGTTTTTCTTAAAAAAACCTAAAAATCCGCTGCTAGGATACTGCACTACCTTGATATCAAGCTCCGTAACCGAGCAATTTAGTTCATCAATCGCTTTTTTGTAAGCGTCGCCTAAATTTTTGGCCTCGATACGCATTATTCCTTTACCTCCGCGCGTTTGTGCTTTTCAAAAAGCTTATTGACGAAAATTTGCTGGACGACCGAGCAAACGTTATTAACGAACCAATAAAGCGTAAGTCCCGCAGGAAACGTCACGAAAAAGAACGTGAAAACTATCGGCAGATACTTCATGATCTTTTCTTGCATCGGATCGCTAAACGTCGTAGGCGTAAGGCGCTGCTGCAAAAACATAGTTGCGCCCATTAAAATAGGCAGGATAAAAAACGGATCCATCACCGATAGATCATGTATCCAAAGTATCCACTCCGCGCCTTTTAGTTCGATGGCATTGAGCAATACGCGGTAAATCGCGAAAAATACCGGAATTTGCAAAAGTATCGGCAAGCACCCACCCATAGGATTTGCGCCGTGTTTTTTGTATAGTTCCATCATATGCGCGTTTAGCTTTTGCGGATCGCCTTTATATTTGGCTTGCAACTCTTTCATTTTAGGCGCTAGCTCTTTTAGCTTGTTCATAGAAAGCATGCCTTTGTACGTTAGCGGAAATAGTACGATCCTAATAACTAACGTAAGCACCACGATCGCCCAACCCCAGTTGCCTATATAAGTATGCAAAAAGCTTAAAAACGCAAACATGGGCTTTGCAATAAAGCTAAACCAGCCATATTCGACGACGTCGGTCAGGCGAGCGTCGATACTTTTTAAATTTTCGTAATCCTTCGCTCCGATATAGCCTTTAACGCTAAAATTAGAGCTACCTTTTACGAACACGATGGCGTTATTCGCGCCGTCTTTACTCATCTGTACGCTCAGCGGCTTATCAAAAGAGTAAAATAGCGTCGTATAGTAGCGGTCTGACGCCGCTGCCACGTTTATATCGGTAAAATTTTCGTTTCCGTCGAGATCGCCGTCTTCAAGGATAGTAAGCTTCTCGTCGGCATGTCTTAATAACGCGCCGTGAACCGTATAGCTATCGACGGTTATGCCGGGTCTAAATCCGGGAGATATGAAATATTGCGCGTCGCGGCTTAATTTCACTTCCGCGCCGTAGCTGCCGTTCTCGTAAAAGGTTATCTTTTTAAAGATTTCTAAATCTCCTAAATTTTGAGTTAAATTAACGACTTTCGCTCCGCCCGTAAGCTCTATCTCGCTAACGTCGGCTACGTAAGGCGCATTAAAAGCCTTTTCATTTAAGCTCGAATCGCTAAATCTAATTTCAAGCGCAAGCGGAGAAGAGCCCGTAAGCTGCGTTCTTTCGCCGTTTTCCAATAAATATTTTTTCTCGTTTAAATAAAATTTGGAAATCCTACCCAGCTCGTCTATGTAGGCTTCGTAATTTTTTGCTTTGATTTTAGTTAAAATTTTACCCGTATTTTGATTGCCGCTTGCGATATTTGCAGGACCGGAGACGCTCGAATTTACGGGAGCGGCGGAATTTTTAGAAGCTGCGTTTGCGCTATTTGCGGTGATGTTTTGCTCTACCGGAGTGCGTTTGGGTACGAAAAAATAATCATAAACTACAAAAAACAAAAACGATAATAAAGTGGCGATTAATACCCTTTTTTGAGTAGAAAGCTTATCCATATTTAAAATTTTCCTTTTAATGAATCTAATGTTTTTATGACGTAAAATTTATCGTCTTTGTAGGGCACGAACCAAAAATCGATACCCAAAATTTTAGCCCGAGCGATTAGAAGGCGACCAAATTTTTTACGAACGATAGGATAATCTATGCCGCCCCTAAAAAGCTGATTGCACTTTAAAATTCTCATACAAACGCTAAATAATGCCAAAAAAATATTGTTATTTTTAAATTGCCAAACGGCGTATTCCGAGCAGCTCGGATAGTAGCGACAAGCGCTAGGCGTAATCTTAGAGATGTAATTTTGATAAAATTTAATACAAGAAAGCGCGAGCCTTCTCATTTTAAACATCCTAATTTTTTAAACGACCAACGCAAAGTTTTTTGAATTTTATCAAACGATATTTCTTCAAGACCGCTTTTAGCTACCATAATATAAATCCCGTTTTCAAGTTGGCTTGAAACATCTAAAAATGCGGCTCGCAAACGTCTTTTTACCAAATTGCGAACGACCGCTTTTCCTACTTTTTTACTAGCGACAACGGCCATTTTTTTCTGATCCGAAGGCTTATAAAATACTACGCAGGCATCGTTGTGCCATCTTTTAGCTTCTTTATAAACCGACGAAAATTCCTTTGAGTCGTTTAGCGACTCAAAATCCGCTACGCCGCCAATCTTTTTCTGCCTTTGGCTCGTCTAGCGTTTATTACCTTCCGACCGTTTTTAGTTTTCATTCTTAAACGAAAGCCGTGAGTTCGTTTTTTAGGGGTTTTGTGAGGCTGATAAGTCCTTTTCATTTGCTTCCTTAAAGTTAATATGAAGGCGTGATTTTAGCAAAGCAATACTTAAATTCCTTTGAATACCCGCGCGCGACGTAATTTAAATTTTAAGCAAATCTAATTATAATACGCAATGCAAATTTTAAACCGAACCGCCGAGATAGAACGGCTTTATTTTTTAAGAGCGCTCGGCTACCGTTTCATGCCGCAAGTTACGAATTTTAGGGATTATAATAGCGATTTTTTAGATTTAGAAGCCCTAAATAGAGAAATTAATTCGTGCGCTCTTTGCTCGTTAAAAAAATCGGCAAATAGCGCGCTGATCGGGCAAGGCGACGCAAAAAGCAAGGTTATGATAGTCTCGCCCGCGCCTAGTTTTAGCGAAGATCAAAGCGGCGAGCGACTTTGTGGCGAGGACGGAGCTAAAATTTGCGACTTGATTTACGACGGGCTAAATTTGCGAAAAGGCGAATTTTACGCCACATCCGTTTTGCGCTGTAAACCTGGGCTTGCAGGCGCAAACGAGCGATGCTTCGCGCTTTGTAAGCCGTATTTATTCGAGGAAATTAGGCTAATTAAACCAAAAATAATAGTCGCTTTAGGCGAGGAGGTATTTTTAAGTTTTTATCCTAAAAGCCTTGAAAATAAGAGTTTTGAGAGTATTAGAGGCAGCGTATTAAAATTTGAAAATTCGCTTTTACTGCCGGCCTACTCGCAAGCGCAGATCGCTAAAAATCCGAGCTTGGAAGCAATTTTTAGACAAGATTTAAAAAA
>NZ_CAJPMA010000025.1 GCF_905371695.1 uncultured Campylobacter sp.
CGTTTGCGTAAATTACCAAAACGCCGCTCTCGCCGATCTTTTGCTTTAACTCGCGCGGGTTAAAATCCGCGCTTTTATTTGCAATGACTAGGTATTGCTCGGCGCCGGAGACGGGCGCGGCAACGCCGTCCGTATTTTGCGCGAAAAGGTGCGTGAATTTCGGCCTAGGCTCTATGCTTTGCCATAGATCTAGCCTATTTTGGGGCATTTGCAGCAAACAAATGCGTAAATTAACGCGGTACAAGATATCGCCTTTAAATGAAATTGCGAAATCATATAACAACAAATATAAATTTTTGCGGAAATTTGAAAATTAGAACGAAAATTTGCGCTTTACGCAAAAATTTTTAAGCCTTATCGCGGCTCGCTTTAAATTTGCGCGAATTTTTAGGAAGCGGTTGCGAGCGTGAGCGAAACTTCTAAAATTCGTTTATATAAATTTCGGCGCGCTAAATCGCTCTAATTTTACGCTATCTATTCAAACGGACGCATTCCCTAGCGATTATTTTACGGCTTCCCTACCGTTTGGCGCGATAATCGGTATGCGCGTTCTCGCCGAGAACGTAAAATTTTCGCCCAAGATAGGATTACGTTCAAATTTGGCGAAATTCGAATTAAATTTTTACCGAATTCGCGAAATTTGGATGCAAAACGGCGAGCGGAAGTATTTTAAGAAGGATTTAAACGCCGCGACGAAAATTTCGTCCCGAGATTAGACATATAATCTGCAATGGGGCGAAATTTTCTAGTTCGTTTAAAGATGTTTAAAGGACGGCGCGAAAAAACGTTATTTATTGATGCGTTTAAAAGTCATTATAAATCCGCTCGCTACCACCGCCATCGCCAGCACGACCGCTAACGCGAATATCGCCCTGCCCGCTTCGCCTAAAATTTCGCCCGTGTGAATACTAAGCATCAGCTTGCTAACAGATCTGGCGTCGAAATTTTGTTTGGCGTTTTGCGCGGAGGCGGGCTTGTCTGCGGGTTTTGTAGGCGTTTGATTTTGCGTTAAATTTTGCTCTTGTTTGCCGTTTTGCGCGCCGATTAGGAAATTTTGCGTATCGCCGCCGTTTTTAGGCGTAAATTTTATAACGAAAATTTCGCCTTTTTTATCGCGCAGATTTAGACTAGCGCTGCTAAAACCGCCTGAAATTTGGCTCTTAAATCCGTCGATAGCCTGTGCTACCTGAGCGATTTGCGCGTCACTCATCTTTTGCGTTTCGCGCCTTTGCGCCGCATTTTGAGTTACGCTCACGCCAAACGCCGCGTTTACTCCGCCGCGCACGAAATCATACGACCAGTAAAGCCCCGTTAGCGCCATTACGAAAAGCAAAACGCCCGTCCAAAGTCCGAGGCTTGCGTGAAATCTGTAAAAAAATCCGTATCCGCGCGCCTTCGGGTTAAATTTTAAGCTTTGCGCGAAATTTTTGCGGATAAACGGCCAGTATAGCCAAACGCCGCTTACGACTAAAATCGCCATTATAACGGAGCTAATCGCGACGATATTTTTGCCGACTATGCGCGCTGTATCACTTTGCATGCCTAGCAGCGCAAGTCCTAAATTTCTATGTAGGCTCATAGCTACGCGGGTAAACGTATCGCCGTTATCTTCGCCTAAAATTTCAGCCGTCGCGGGATCTAATAAATATGTCTTTTGCTTTTTGTCCGCGACTAGAGCGACGCACCAAGCCGTATCCGCACTTTGGGCGAAATTTATCGCAGTTAGAGCGTCAAAATTAGTTTTTTCTTTTAGCGCGGTTAAAATTTCCTCCGCGGTTTTTGGCTCGCCGCTAGGATTAATTTGCATCTGACTTTGGCGAAATAGCTCCGATAACTCGGCGCGGTAAGATAAAAACGGCGCGCTAAATAATATAATAAATAGCGGCAAAGCTGCGACTAAGCTTAAAATAAGATGGAGATTAAACGTGAATTTGTTTCGCTTTAAGAGCATATCAGTCCTTTAAAAAGCGATATTGTATATCAAAAAAGTTAATTAAATATTAAATGAATAGAAATAAAAAAAGCCCGAGCCAAGCGGCTCGGGCTAGAAAATAAGCAAATTCTAAATTAGATTAGAACTTAATAGCTTTACCTTTAACGTCAATCGGGTTAGACATCATTTTTGCGACAGAAGTATTTGCCAAAACAGATTGGCAGATAGCTGCGGTATTGTCGGTACCATTTGAAATCGTTAAAGTTGCGTTACCTGTTGTATTAAGAGTTACTTTTATACATTTTTTACCGGCAGAAGTTAACTCAACCTCGTTTACGGTACCACCAGGCACTGTAACTACGTTTGTCATCTTTGCGATACCGCCGTTATCCCAATCGCCTTGCGAAGTATAATAAGCACCTAGATCGCTAACGATAGTAGATAGGTTAGTGGCTGCTTTTGCAACTTCCGCATCGTCTCTGGTGGCTGCTAGTCTTGGGATAGCTACCGCTGCTAAAATACCTAAAATTACGATCACGAAGATCAACTCGATCATAGTAAAAGCTTTTTTCATATTTTTATTTCCTGATTTTATTTTATTTTTGCGCCTAAAAGGTTCGCGTATTTTACATAAAAATATTTAAATTTTAAATAAAATGTTAATTATTCAAAAATTCTTTTAAATTCAGCAAACTTTATGCTTAAAGTGTTTCGTTTTGTGATACAATTCGCCCAAGCTTTATGAGAGATAAACATAAAGCAAATAAAATTTAAAAATTGAAAGGAACCGAACATGAAAAAAGCTTTTACTATGATCGAGTTGATCTTCGTGATCGTAATTTTAGGTATTTTAGCAGCGGTAGCTATCCCAAGACTAGCAGCCACCAGAGACGATGCGGAAATTTCAAAGGCGGCGATGAATCTATCGATACTTATACTGGATTTATCTGGCTATTACACGACGCAGGGCGAGTGGCATAACGGCGGTATCGAAAAGATGACCAACGTGCCCGCAGAACCGGTAAGCGGCAATATATACTCGGCAGAGCTTACGGCGGCGGGTAAAAAATGCATCAAAACTACGCTGGATACGGCGAATTCTACCTTAAAAATAGAAGGCGGAACGAATATGAGCGATCCTTTGTGCGCCAAAATACTCGCCGTTCCGAGTATCAAAAATATTACCGATCACAACGACGGTAAGATACACGTGCCTGGTAAATCTATGGTATTTTAACCAAGCCCCGATTTAATTGGGGCTACGCTTTAAAAAATAACTTCCCGCTTCGCTTATTAAAATCCCCGCAAGTATTACCGCGGCGCCCGCAATCTGGCTAGCGCTTAAAATTTCTCCGCCCAAATAATATCCCGCAACGCCAGCGCTTACCGGCTCTAGCGTCAGGATAAGCACCGTTTTAACGGGCGTCGTGTAGCGCTGCGCGATATTTTGCGTAAAAAAGGCTACCACGGTCGCAAAAACGGCCAAAACAAGGATAATCGCGATAAACTCGCCGTCCGCGTTCGGGCGCGCCGTACCTTCAAAAATAAACGCACAGATCAAAGAAAGCACGCAGGTAACGGCAAATTCGGCGGTTACTAAAACGAAAATTTCGCAGCGATTAACGAAACGGGCGGCAAGAACGATCTCTAACGTGTAAGCTACCGCGCACGCAAGCGCTAAAATTTCGCCTAGCCCGAAGCCCACTTCGCCCGCGCACAAAAAATAAAGCCCCGTCGCGCATGCAAGCGCGCCCGCTACGGTATACGCGCGCACCCGAAATCCGAACAGCAAATAGTTAATAATCGGCGCTAAAACGACCACGAGCCCCGTAATAAACGCGACCGTTGAGCTAGGGGCGTATTTTAGCGCAAACGTCTGAAGCGCAAATCCCGCGAACAAAAACGCTCCGACGATCGCGCCGTATTTCAAACTTTTAAAATCTAGTTTGCGCGTAAAAAATGCGCAAACTGCGAGCATTAACGCGGAAGCTATCAAAAACCGCCAAAATAAAATTACGTAGACGCCGTTCGTTTTTAGCGCGATCGCCGTAGGTAAAAACGTAAGCCCCCATATTAGCGCGACTACGACTAGCGCGGCGTCTGCGTAAAATTCTTTCGATTTTTTCTTCATAATTACGTCCGCTAGCGCCGAAACCCGAAATTTACTTCATTATACCTTTTAAAATTTCGCCCGCTTTACCCGCGGCGGCGCTTCTAAGCAAGCTTTCTTTCTCGCTCATCACGGCAAATAGCCCGTCTAGCGTCTTTCGCGTAATGTAGTCGTTTAGATCCTCGCTATCGTCCGGCACGTACTCGCCGGCGCCTAAATTTACGGCTAAATTTTTGAGCGATTTTGCGGCGTCTGATTTCATTACGCTACCGCCGATAAACGAATTTAGCCCGTTATACGCAGTCGCAAAGCTATTTTGACTCATCATCTCTTCGATCACGGGTTTAAAAACTTCGGTCAGTTTCGCGGAGGAATGCTGCTGCAAATATTTCGTAACGCTGTCGCTTCCGCCGTTAAAAAGGCTTTTTACGTCGCTTTCGCTCATATTTTTTATCGTCTGGGAAAATACGTCCGCAGCCTTAGGCACCGCCTTCGTCGCAGCCGCGTTTATCGACGTTATTAGCTCGTTCGCCCACTTTTCGCCGCCTACTTTTTTAGCTAGCTCGGCAGCCGTTTGCAGGCTTTTAGGCAGCGGAATTTTAGCCGTTTGGTTTTGCAAAAAGCCGCTATTTGACAGCTCTTTAACCGCCGCGTTTAAAGCCGAGCCTACCGCGCTTTTATAATCGCCCGAGCTTGCCGCTCCCAGCGCCTGCGCGCCTTGATTTACCGTGTCTTGCCAGCCCGCCTGCGCCGACGCGCACGCTAAAATAGCCGCTAAAATTAAACTTTTTTTCATCGTTTTTCCTTTTGTAAATTTCGGCGCAATCATAGTGAAATTTGGCTTTTTATCCATTTAAATTCGCAAATTCGCCGTTCTTAACCGAAATTAATCGCAAACGGGTAAAATTTTCGGTAAAATCGGCGATTTTTAAAGGCGGAATATGGAAATTTTACTTTTGGCGTTCGCGCTGGCGATGGATAGCGTCGCGCTTAGTATCGCGAGCGGCGCTAGATGCAGGACTTTACGGTTTAAGGATGCGGTTAGAGTCGCGTTTATTTTCGGATTTTTCCAAGCGCTAATGCCGCTTCTGGGCTTTGTTTTGGGGCTTAGCTTCGCTAAATTTATCGAGGCGGTCGATCATTTCATCGCGTTTGGGATTTTGGCGGTTCTAGGCGCAAAAATGATACTAGAAGCGCGCGAAAATAAAGAGCAAGCCTGTCTTACGCGGCTTGGCGTTAGGTTTTTAATCAGCGGCGCGGCGGCTACTAGCATCGACGCGCTGGCCGTCGGAATTACGTTTAGCTTCGGCGGGACGGAAATTTGGAGTGCGTGCGCGATCATCGGCGGCGTATGCTTCGCGCTATGCGTGATTGCCTGTTACGCGGGGCGATTTTTAGGCGAATGGCTAGAAAGCAAGGCGCTAGTGCTAGGCGGCGTAATTTTGATTTTAATAGGGACTAAAATTTTAGCCCAGCATTTGGGGTATTTGGGCTAGATCGCTAAAATCGCGTGATAAATTTTATCCAAAAACGCCTCGTAATCGTTAAAGATCACGCTGCCGCCTAGTCCGTCCGGCAACAAAGCATCATCATAATCGATTAAACTAGCGTCGTTTATGCGACTTTTGTAATGCGCGTTAAATTCGCTAGAATTTTCAAATTTCTCGCCTTCGTCTTTTAGCTTAACGACTGTTAGCAAGGTCTTGTTCGGAGCGTGAAAAAATACGTCTATATTATCTTTTGATAAAGTAAAATATTTTTGCAAATTATGCTTATTTATTTCGTCGTATTTTTTAAATTTGCCGCTACTTTTAAAATACGGCACTTTGCTAAAAATAATAAAAATTTGAAAATACGCGATACGATTTGAACGGATATTCGCCGTTTCGCCCAGCATACTTTCAAAATAGTTGTTGCTATTTTGCAAGTAATTTCGCATTACGAATTTTATACCTACCCCCGCTAGCGGCTTATCGTCCTTTAAAATCGTAACGTCTACGTTTTTATCGTAGTAGCGCCCGATTATCTTGCCTTCTTTGCCGTCGCCTATACCTTGCGATTTTACCTTATAGCCGCCTCCTAGCCGCGCGGCTAAGTCTTTTGCGATTTCCCCGTGCAAAATTTTAAGCTTCGCCGTGCTGCGCGAAGTCTGCACGTCTAAATAGCTCGCGAACGACCGCTTGATAACCTCTAAAAATTCGCCGTTGTTCATCTTTTTTCTCCGAATTTAAAGTCTAAAAACGCTTTAACGTCCTTTGACGAGAACGTATAATACCCGCCGCTTTTGTATTTGCCCAGTAGTTTAATAAAACTTGCGAATTCTCGGCCTTTTAACGCGTCTCGTATTTTTTCGAGCGACGTTTTTAAAGACGTTACGTAAAGTCCGCCGTAAACGCCGACGCCGCTTTTTGCAAAGCTAAATTTTAGATCGTTTTCGTCTCTAATTAGCGTATTTATCGCGAGTTTATCTTTATAAGTATCCTTTATCGCCTGCGAACGACCGAAGGCGTAAAACGGCTCTTTATCGCTCATCGCGCGAGCCTCTAATCTAGCTTTATTTTTAATCAGATAGTCCCAAATTCCATCGTTTCGCAACTCTTTTTCGGTTAAAATTTTCCCGTTTTTATCGTATGGATAAAATATTTTTCGGCAAACGCCTTTTGACGCCTTTACCGCATCTATTACGAATTTCGACTCGCATTTAAAATCATTTATAAAAACGCCGTCGCAAAGCGTAGCAAAACCGTTTTTTACCGCTATATCGCTAGTTTTTTCATTATTTAAAATTCGTCTTAAAACGCCTAGTTCGTCCCGCTTCGCAAAGCAAAATTTGCCGTCTATCAAAAATTCGTCCGTGCCCAAATCGCAAACGGAAACGGGCTTTAAATTTCGCTCGTCGTAACGGTAAAATTTAACCTTTTTGCTCGCGTTATCGTTTTTTAAAACCGCGATAGCCGTATACGTCGTAGCGTCTTTAAACGGCTGAAAATGGCCTAAATCTATGATTTTAGAGATTATATTACGCTCTACTAAAACCTCTCTCATTTTTTGCCCCGCGAGCGAGCTAAAAAACGAGCTAGGCGAAATAAAGCCAAGAACGCCGTTTTTATTTAGCATTCTTAGTCCAAGCTCGTAAAATACGATAAATAGGTCGCTCATTCCGCTTTGCGAAAACGAAAACGATTTAATTAAAGAGAAATTATCGGCAAAATTATGCACCCTAACGTATGGAGGATTTCCAACGACGAAGTCCATTAGGGTGCCGTATTTCTCTACGCAAAGCGCGTTTTCGCACGTTATATCCCACGTTATTTCGCCTAGATTAAATTTACTTACCGCTCGGTTTAAATTTGCTACGGCGTTTTCGCATTCGCTAGAATTTAACTCCACGCCGTGTATAAAAGTAGCCAAATCGTCCGCGATTTCATCTTTGCTTAGTCCGCAAGAAACTGCTTGTTTGCAGTATCTAAGAGCGATCTCGCATAAAAACGCTCCGTCGCCGCAGCTAGGATCTATCGCGTGCTTCTTTAAAATTTTCTCGCCTTCGTAACCGCACGCGTCAAGTACGTTTTTAACGATAAATCCGGGCGTAAAAACCTTGCCGTTTTGCTTCTTTTCTTTCATCTTAACGCCTAAATTTCAATCTCGATACCTACGGGGCAGTGATCAGAGCCCGTGACGCTTTGCAAAATAAACGCGTCTTTTAGGCGCGGCAGCAAGCCGTTTGAGACAAAAAAATAATCGATCCGCCAACCGACGTTTTTAGCGCGCGCGTTAAATCGGTAGCTCCACCACGAATACTCGCCTTTCGCGTCGCCGCGCACGTAGCGAAACGTATCCGTAAATCCCGCCGCAAGCAGCTCGTCTATCCATGCGCGTTCTATCGGCAAAAAGCCCGAGGTTTTGGCGTTTGCCTTAGGATTTGCTAGGTCGATCTCGCGGTGCGCGGTATTTACGTCGCCGCAGATTACGATCTCCTTACCGTTTTTTAAAAGCTCCTCGGCGTAGGCTAAAAATTTCGCGTAAAACTCCATTTTATAAGCTAGCCGCGCCTCGTCTTTTTGGCCGTTCGGAAAGTAAATATTAAAAAGCGCGACGTCGCCGAAGCGATGCTCTAAAACGCGCCCCTCGTTATCGTCGACGAACGTCGTTTTTTCGCGTTTTATTGAAATTTTATCCTTCGCGCCCGTCGCTACGCCGGAGTAGCCGGCCTTCTCGGCAGCGGCGGCGCTAACGTTGCCAAAGCCTAGCTCCGTAAGATTTATCGTAGCCGTCATGCAGTCGCACTTCGTCTCTTGCAAGCACAAAATATCGGGCTCTTGCTGCGGCAGCCATGCGAATGCGTCCTTTGCGACCGCCGCGCGAAGGCCGTTTACGTTCCAGCTGATCAGTTTCAAATTTTACCCCTTTTTTGGTATGATTATACGCAATTTAAGCTAAATTTTAAGGACGCGAATGAGAAATCAACCCGAGTATAAATTTTTTAAAAACTGGTCTTACGCACTGGCGGGCTGGCGCGAAATTTACGCAAACGAGCGGAGTTTTCGGCTTGAAATTTTTATATTCGCTCCCGCCGCCGCGTCGCTTATATTTTGGAATTTCGGCGCGACTTTAAATTTATTTATTATTTTTTCGATGGCTTTGGTGTTGATTTTAGAATGCGTAAATTCTGCGATCGAGCGGGCAGTAGATCTCGCAAGCCCAGGCATACACGCGCTTGCGGGCGCGGCGAAAGATGCGGGAAGCGCGAGCGTGATGATCGGGAATTTTCTCGCAGGCGGCGTTTGGGTGTGGGCGATTTTCAGTAAAATTTTAGCGTGAGGGCGGCGGATGAGCGAAAATTTAAGCGCGTTCGAGCGAGAAATTTTTGCCGCGATTTTGGGCGAAAAAAAAGCGCAAATTATTAAATTTTTAGCGCAAAACGCCGATGAAGACGGGTTTGTATTTATAAAAATTTCCGAAATTTGCGCTGCTACCGACGCTAGCAAACCTACTGCGATAGAGACGATAAAGCTGCTTGAAAGTAAAAAGATTTTCGAGCGCGTAAAAAACGGGCTTTATAGATTTAAGAATATAAAATTTTAGGCGGCGCGCAGCGCGCGAAAACTGAATTTCGCCCGCTCGCAAAGCCAAACTAAGCCTTGACGCCCACTATTATTTGCGTAGCTTTGATGACTGCTAATACCTTATCGCCGACTTTTAGCCCTAAATTCTGGACGGACTTTTTGGTGATAATAGCTGAAATTTTATCGCCGTTTGTGTCGATTATAATTTCGGCGTTTACCGCTCCGTCGATAATCTCGCTAACGACGCCCGCAATTTGGTTAGTCGCGCTTAATCTTAGCTCGTTTTGCTTCGCTACGATGACGTTTGAGGCCTTAAATAAAAACACCGCGTCTTTGCCGATAACTAGACCTAGCGTCTTTTCGCTATCGGTCGTAACCGTCGCTTTTAGAGTTTCTCCGCCTGCAAGTTTGCCGACGATTAACGAATTTACCGCGCCCGTTTTGACGTCGCTTATCTTTACGTTTAATTGATTTCTAGCGCTAACGCTCATTTTGTTTCCTTTATCTTAAAATAAGAAAGCGGATTTTATAGGAATTTTCTTAGGCGAAATTTAAAAACGGTATAGGTAAAATTTTAATTTGAAAAATTACTTTTTTACTTTACGCGAATACCGAAATTTTAGGCTTTTATGCGTAAAAAGTTCAAAAGAAATTTTGTTTGTAATTTAAAATAATGGCTTTAAAACGGCGCTACGCGGACTACTGCGGGAATTTTAGCGTTACAACCCGGCGGCGCTGATGGCTTCGGCTTGATGATGAGCGATTAAGGGCTCGATAATCTCGTCGAATAACCCTCCCGCCATTATCGCGTCGAGACGGTAAAGCGTAAGGTTTATGCGGTGATCGCTGATGCGATTTTGCGGAAAGTTATAGGTACGGATGCGCCCCGAGCGATCGCCGGTGCCCACTTGGCTCTTACGCTCGCTCATCTCTTTTGCGAGGCGTTCCTCTTCTTGCATCTCGTAAAGGCGTGCTTTTAGCACTTTCATCGCGGCTTCTTTGTTTTTATGTTGGCTCTTGCCGTCTTGATTGGTTACGACTAATCCCGTAGGAATATGCGTAATACGCACGGCGCTATCGGTCGTATTTACGCTTTGACCGCCGTGACCAGAGCTTCGCATTACGTCGATCCGCAGGTCGTTCGGATTTATCTCGATCTCGCTATCCTCTACTTCGGGCATAATAGCTACGGTAACCGCCGAGGTATGCACGCGTCCTTGGCTTTCGGTCTCGGGTACGCGCTGGACGCGGTGAGTGCCGCCTTCGAATTTTAGCCGAGAGTAAGCCCCGACGCCTTTTATAAGAAGAATAATCTCCTTAAATCCTCCCGCGCTTCCTTCGCTTTGGCTAACTATTTCGAATTTATACCCGCGAAGCTCGGCGTAGCGGATATATGCGCCGAATAGATCGCCTACGAAAAGCGCAGCCTCGTCTCCGCCCGTACCCGCGCGAATTTCTAGGAAAATATTGCGTTCGTCGTTAGGATCTTTGGGTAGAAGTAAAATTTTAATTTCGCTTTCGAGCTCGTCTTTGCGCGCCTGAGCATTTTTGAGTTCGTCCTTGGCCAGTTCGCCGAGTTCGGCATCGTCAAGCAACGCCTTGTTTTCTTCGATATCGTTTATAACTCGTAGATACTCGCTAGCGGCGTTTTTTATCGGTTCAATAGACGACTGCTCTTTTGAGAGTTTCGTCATCTTTTCAATGTCGTTTACGATATCTGGATCGCTTAAAAGCGCGGAAATTTCGTCGTAGCGATCCAAAAACGGACGGAGTTTGCTAGCTAGCATTTAATATTATTAAGCGGCTTTTAGGGTGTTTACTAATTTTGCTAGTCTGCCTACGCGGCGCGCTGCGGTCTGCTTTTTCAAAAAGCCCTTGCTTACGAAGCTATGAAAGCTTTTATTCACTACTTTTAGCGCTTCGTTAGCCGCGTTTAGATCTTTCGCTTCTACGGCTTCGCGAACGGCTTTTGACATATTTTTAAGCCTAGTTCGGTAAAATCTATTTCTTTCCGTTTTTTTAACGGTTTGTCTTGCGCGTTTTTCAGCGGATTTATGGTTTGCCATAATATACCTTTTTTTGAAAATTTTAGTCCGTGATTATATAAAATTTAGTTTTAAACGGCGCTTAATTTAAGCCTAATTTAAAATGACCCAAAATTTGCTATTTTTTGATAAAATGCGCCGAAAATTTTGATTTTTTACCAAAATTAAAAGATGAGGCGAAGTATTTTTTCGCCAGACTAGGCGGATAAAAATTTTACGACGGGAGCGTATAGTGCGATACGTGACCGAGTAAAATTTTTATCTAACGAAGTCTAGCGGAAAAGACGAGCCGCAGAAAGGCAAAATCATGAAACTATTCGGTACTGACGGAGTCCGCGGTAAGGCCGGCGAAAAACTATCCGCCCAAACGGCTATGCGATTAGCGATGGCGGCGGGAATTTATTTTAGGCAAAATTTGGTCGTTACTAACACGATTTTAGTAGGCAAAGATACGCGCAAAAGCGGCTACATGCTAGAAACGGCGATCGTGGCGGGACTTACCGCCGTGGGCTACAACGTCCTTCAAATAGGCCCGATGCCGACCCCCGCGGTAGCGTTTCTAACCGAAAATATGCGCTGCGACGCGGGCATAATGATAAGCGCCAGCCACAATCCCTTTTACGATAACGGCATCAAATTTTTCGGCGCGAACGGCGACAAGCTAGACGAGAGCGTGGAAGCCAAAATCGAGAAAATTTACTACGACGACGAAGCGATTGCAAACGCGCAAAAAACAATGGAGCATATCGGCGCGAACAAACGCATCGACGACGTCATAGGGCGATATATAGTGCAGATTAAAAACTCGTTCCCCAAAGAGCTAAACCTAAAAAATTTACGCGTAGTGCTAGATACCGCAAACGGCGCGGCATACCGCGTAGCGCCGACCGTATTTAGCGAGCTGGGCGCCGACGTCATCGTAATAAACCGCGAACCCAACGGCTCAAACATCAACCAAGGCTGCGGCGCGCTGCATCCAGAGGAGCTAGCGGACGAGGTTAGACGCCTACGCGCCGACGTCGGATTTGCTTTCGACGGCGACGCCGATAGGCTAGTCGTAGTAGACGAAACGGGCGCGGTGGTGCATGGCGACGCGCTAATCGGCGCTTTGGCTACGTTTTTTAACGAACGAAAAGCGCTCAAAGGCGGCGGCGTAGTCGCAACCGTGATGAGTAACGCGGCGCTTGAAGATTATCTAGCCAAACACAAAATCAAGCTATTTCGCTGCAACGTAGGCGATAAATTCGTGCTCGAAACGATGAAAAAAGAGGGGCTAAATTTCGGCGGCGAACAAAGCGGACACGTGATTTTTAGCGATTTCGCAAAAACTGGCGACGGGCTGGTAACTTCGATGCAAGTAGTCGCAATGATGCTAAAAAAGGGCAAAAAAGCGAGCGAAATTTTTAGCGAGATCAAGCCTTATCCGCAAATTTTGCTAAATTTAAAGATAAACGAGAAAAAACCACTCGACAAAATCGCGGGTCTGGCCGAGCTTGAAAAAAATCTTATAAAAGAGGGAATTCGCCCGTTATTTCGCTACTCGGGTACGGAAAATTTAATCCGCTTGCTGCTTGAAGGAAAAAATCAAGCACTAGTGGAAAAACGAATGGACGAGGTCGAAAAATTTTTCGCAAAAGCGCTAAATGCGTAAAATTTTGATCCGTTTTTGCGTCGCTTTCGCGCTGGTTTTCGCAGTCGATCAAGCGATAAAATTCGCCTACGTCGCGGGATACGGGCGATACGAGGGCGAATATTTCTCGTTAGTGCTTACTTACAATAAAGGCGTGGCGTTTTCGATGTTCGCATTTTTAGGCGAGTGGCTAAAATTTATCCAAATCGCGCTAATCGCGGGGGCGGGAGCGTATCTAATCTTTCAACGCGAAATTTTACGCGAGCACGCGGCGGCGCTAGGGCTGGTTTTGGGTGCGGGCGCTTCAAACGTACTTGACCGCTTCGTTCACGGCGGCGTGGTGGATTACGTTTTTTGGCATAAATGGTTTAATTTCGCGGTATTTAACTTCGCCGACGTGATGATCGACGCGGGCGTCGGGATAATCTTGCTGCAAAGCTTTTTGGGCGCTAAAATTTCGCGCCCAAAGTAAAAATTTGCGAAAATTTAGCAATTTTTCGCTAAATTACGCAAATGCAAGATTTACAACGATACGTAAACGAAATTTTAAAAGAGTCGGGAAATAAACGGGTATTTAGCTTTGAGTTTGAGGGGCAAAAATTTTGGCTAAAACGCGTCGAGAAGGTTATAAAGGGCGGAATTTTAACTAAAATTTTTAAGCCCGACCCGTATAAATCTTTTGCCGCCGAGATAGAAAGGCTTGAAATTTTAAACGCCGCAAACGCGCCCGCCGTCAAACTCGCGCTAAAAGGCGAGGATTTTTTCGTAATAGAAGATGCGGGCGAGCCAATTTCGCGCTTGTTTAAAAAAAGCGAAGACGAAAATTTTAGACGCCAAATTTTAAACGAGGCCGCCCGCGCGTTAGCAGGGCTTCACGCGCTAAATTTCGCGCACGGACGCCCCGCGCTTAGGGATTTAGCCTACAAAAACGGCGAAATAAAATTTCTAGATTTCGAATCGAAATTTTTTAGCGACGATTTGGAGCTTAAAAAGTGCCGCGATTTGCTGGTTTTTATCGATGAGTTATTCCGCCAGCAAGCCTCAAACGAGCTAGTAACTAGCGCCGTAAGCGAATACGTAAGCGCCGGCGGGGAGAAAATTCGGTCTCGCTCGCTGGAATTAACGCGAAAATTTAGATTTTTATACTATTTGCTTTTACCTTTTAAATTTTTAAATAAGAAGGACTTAACCGCGGCGATTAGGACGTTTGAGTATCTTTTGCCTATCGCTAAGGCTAAAAAATAAGGAGATAAAATGGACGAGTATTATCAGTATTTTAGGTTTTTGCACTACGCGTTTTTCGTTTCGTGGATGGCGGTGCTGTTTTATCAGCCGCGCCTTTACGTATATCACGCCGAAAACGCGGACAAGCCCGACTTCGTACGCGTAGTCGAGGTGATGGAGTATAAAATGTATAAATACATCGGCTACCCGGCGATCATCGGCTCTTTCGCGACGGGCGCGCTTATCTTGGCATCGATGCCCGATCTGCTAAAAAGCGGCTATATCCACCTAAAACTAACGGTCGTCGTAATAATGGCGGCGTATCATTTTAGCCTCGGATATTTCATGAAAGCGCTAAAAAACGGTACCTGTAAAAAAGACGGGATGTTTTTTAGGGCATATAACGAAGTACCGACAGTAGGGCTTTTAATCATAATATGGCTAATCGTATTTAAGCCGTTTTAACGCTTTACGCGGGCGGCCGATCCGCGTGCGTTTCGCCGCCGCGTCCGCTTTGCCGTTAGGCGCGCAAGCTCTAAATTTAAATCAAAATTACGTTGGCGAATTTTCGCTAAAATCCCCGAAATTTTTACAAAGGCAAGACATGAACCGAAAACGAATCTACAACCCTAGTTCAAACGAAAATTTGACCGATCGCCGCGTTTTTAACGGCAATCCGCACGGCATTTTAAATTTCACCAAAGCAAAATACCAGTGGGCGCTCAAGCTCTGGGACTTGATGGAAGCCAACACGTGGTTTCCAAAAGAGGTCGACACCACGGACGATGTACGCGACTACGCCTACAACCTCACGCAGGCCGAAAAACGCATGTACGACCTAGTTTGGAGTCAGCTCATCTCGATGGATAGCTTCCAGACAAACAACCTAGCCGACAACATCAACCCCTACATCACCGCGCCCGAGATCAACGCCTGCCTAGCGCGCCAAGCCTACGAGGAGGCTAATCACTCCAAGTCCTACGCCGTCATGGTCGAGGCCATCTGCGACAACACCGACCTCATCTACGAGATGGAAAAGCACGACGAGGTTTTGCGCGAGAAAAACGACTACATATCAAGCGTTTACGAGGAGCTTGCGGGCGAAGTCACGGACGAAAAACTACTTCTTGCGATGGTAGCAAATCAAATTTTAGAGGGTATTTATTTTTATAGCGGTTTTACGGCGATCTATGCGCTGGCGCGTGCGGGCAAGATGCTAGGCAGCGCGCAGATGATCCGCTTTATCCAGCGCGACGAGATCACGCATCTGCTGCTATTTCAAAACATGATAAACAGCGTTCGCACCGAGCGTCCGGATCTTTTCACGCCTGAAACCGAGGCTAAAATTTACGATATGTTCGAGCGCGCGGGCGAGCTTGAGATCAAATGGGGCAAATACATCACGCAAAACCAGATCATGGGCTTTACCGACGACATCATCGAGCAGTACATCCGCTACCTCATCGATCAGCGTCTAGTCGCGATCGGCCTAAAACGCCGCTACAACGTCCCTCACCCGATCAAATGGGTCGATGATTTTGCTAAATTTAACGACCAAAAGTCAAATTTCTTTGAAGCAAAAGTGACAAATTACAGCAAGGGAAGCATTAGTTTTGACGACTTTTAAAATTTCGCTCGCTTTTGCGTAGCTTTATTCGCGGGCGGCGACGCAGACTAGATATAATTTTAAAGCGTTTTTAAGTATAATCGCGCTCAAAAATATAAAAAGGTAAAATTTTGACACCGCTCGAACAGATAAAATGCAAAAATCTAGCCGACGCGATCGCCGATGAGGTCGCGCTCACGCCCGCGCTTTACGATGCGATCGGCTCGACGCCGCGCGAGATATTCGTCCCCGTCCCCGCACGCGCATACGGGCTAGACGCCCAGCCCATTCAGGGCAATCAATGGATCAGCTCGCCGCTAACGGTGGCTAAGATGACGCTAGCGTTAGAGCTTGACGCAGATACGGACAACGTCCTAGAAATCGGCTGCGGCAGCGGCTATCAGGCGGCGATTTTGTCGCGTCTGGCGCATAGGGTTTTTAGCGTCGAGCGCATAGAAAAACTCGCAAGCGAAGCGAAAAAACGCTTCGAAGCGCTTAAAATTCGCAACGTCCACGTGAGATTCGACGACGGAAACGTCGGCTGGAAAAGCTACGCGCCGTACGACCGCATTTTGCTCTCCGCAGCGGCAGAGCAAATTCCCCAAGCGCTTTTTAACCAGCTAAAAAACGGCGGTATTTTAGTCGCGCCCGTAAAAAAAGACGGCGGACAGTTTATAGTAAAATTTAAAAAAGACGCTAGCGGCGAGATAACGCAAAAAACGCTTGACGGGTGCTTGTTCGTGCCACTTCTAAGCGGAAGAGAATAAAAGGACTCTACCACCCCCCCCCCTTTTTTTTTCGGCGCGCCGTCTTGCAAACGCTTTTACCGAAGTTTTATCTAACCTGTCGCTTTGATAGTTCTACGCAGCCGAATTTTGCCGCGAAGGCTATTTCGCGAAGCAGGCCCGAAAATCGCAAACGATCTAAACTAGCTCTCTTATTAAAATTTGCACGCTTACTTGCCCGCGAAAGACGTTTTTAGAAACCGAAAATACGGCGCTCACGGTTTCGCCTACTCGCGGATGGCGCGTGAAGTTAAAAAATAGCGCGTCGATCGTCGCATCGTCTTTTTGAAGGACTAATTTAAGATGATTTTGATCTTTGCCGATCAGCCGCTCGCTGGCTACTTGCAAGTCTTCTATGCGAAATATCGGGCGCGGATTTTTCTGCCCGTAGGGCTCGTAGGCTTCTAAAATTTCAAGCAGCTCGAAATCTACGTCGCCCGCTTCTAGTTCGCCAAGCAGCTCGTCGTTACTGGAAAATTCATCCATGTCCATAAGCGTGCAGCTTTTGTTTATCGCCTCTTTAAAATTTTGCAAATTCTCAGGCGCGCACGTCAGTCCCGCCGCGCCCTTATGGCCGCCGTAGCTAGTTAACAAATCCTCGTGCCTCGCTATCAGTGACAAGATGTCTAGCTTGCCGATACTGCGCGCGCTGCCTTTGGCGCGGCCTTTATCGATACTAAAAACGATCGCGGGTTTGTTAAAATGCTTGGCAAGACGGCTTGCGACGATACCGATTACGCCCTCGTGCCACTGCTCGCCCCACGCGACGATGATCTCGTCGTCCGCGCTCACGTCTTTTAGTGAGCGTTCAAACAACGTGCGCTCCTCTTCTTTGCGCGAGTTGTTAAATTCGGCAATTAAGTCTAGGTATTCGTAAGCTACGTCCGGCGTTTTTGCGCGTAAAAAATGAAACGAATTCATAGCGTCGTCCATACGGCCGGCGGAATTTATCAAAGGCGCAATTAAAAAGCTAATGTCGTCGCATTCGAATTTTTCTTTGCCGTAAAATTCCCTTATCGCGCGAAACGCGGGGCGTTTTGAGACGTTCATCTTATTTACGCCGAGGCGCACGAGCATTCTATTCATATCCCTTAGTTCCATCATATCGGCTACTATCGCGACGGCTAGCAGGTCTAAAAATTTACCCATATCGTAATTTAGCGCGCAGACCTCTTTTAGCGCGCCTACTAGATACCACGCTACTTGCGCGCCGCAAATTTCGATATTGGGGAAAGAGCAGTCTTTTTGCTTGGGGTTGATTACGGCGTAGGCTTCGGGTAAAATTTCGGGCGGCATGTGATGATCGGTGATGATTAGATCAATAGCGCGCTCTTTGCAAATTTGAGCCGCCTCGACGGCTGAAATCCCGTTATCGACCGTTACTATCAAAGACGCTTCGCCGCCTATTTCATCGATTATCTCAGGCGTCAGTCCGTATCCGTCTTTAAAACGATTAGGTATGCGCACCTGATAGTTTTGCACGCCCAAATCGTCGAAAAACTCTGCCAAAATCGCGCTCGAAACGATCCCGTCCACGTCATAATCTCCGACGACGACTATGCGCTCTTCGTTTTCTATTGCTTCTTTGATACGCACCGCGCCCTTAAAAACGTCTTTGAGCGCGCTTGGAGTAGGAATCTGCGAAAGCTTTTTATGAATGTCTTTGCTGAATCTAAGCTCTAATAAATTCCTAATCTCCGCCTTACTTAGCGGCATTTTCGACGCTCGCGCGCACGAAACCTAATATCGTCGGGTTAGGTCTCGTTAGTCTGCTCGTAAATTCGGGATGACACTGCACTCCCACGAAAAACGGATGGTTTTTTAGCTCGACGGCTTCGATTAGCCCGTCGCTCTCGCCGCTAATGATAAAACCCTTGCCTTCAAAACTCTCGCGGTATTTAGGATTTGCCTCATAGCGGTGGCGGTGGCGTTCTTTTACTACTTTCGCACCGCCGTAAATTTTACTTAAAAGCGTGTTAGGCTTAATTTGGCACTCGTAAGCTCCTAGCCTCATCGTACCTCCCAGCGGGCTTTGGTGCGTGCGTAGCTGCTTTTTGCCGTGCGCGTCGATGAAGCTATCGATTAGATAGACGATCGGATTTTTGCATTCTTTGTTAAATTCGACCGAATTCGCGTCCTCTAAATTTAATACGTCGCGGGCGAATTCTATAAGGGCTAGCTGCATTCCGAGGCAAATACCCAGATAAGGCACCTTATTTTCGCGCGCGAATTTTATGGCTAGCATTTTGCCAGCGACCCCTCGCTCGCCGAACCCTCCGGCGACAAGCACGCCGCCTACGTCTTTTAGCAGCTCTTCTACGTTTGAGGGCTCGATTTTCTCGCTATCGATCCACTTTAAATTTACGCGCGTATCAAGGCTTGCGCCCGCGTGGATGATACTCTCGGTTAGGCTCTTGTAGCTCTCTTTTAGATCGACGTATTTACCGACGAAGGCTATCGTGGTTTCGCCGGTAGGCGCGATGATACGCTTAACTAAAATGTCCCAATTTTGCATATCGGGCGTTAGTTTACCAAGCTCCAAAATTTCCGCGATCGGCGTTAAAATGTCTTGTTTTAAAAAAGAGAGCGGAATTTGGTAGATGCTCGCGCTATCGGCGCTTTCTATGACGCAGTTTTTCTCCACCCCGCAGCTTGCGGCGATCTTATCTTTTAGCTCGCGGTTTAGCGGCATTTCCGAGCGGCAGATGATCATATCGGGGCTAATGCCGATACGGCGCAGCTCGCCGACGCTGTGCTGAGTAGGTTTGGTTTTTAGCTCGCCCGCGACCTTAATAAACGGAACGAGAGTTAGGTGTATATTCATCGCGCGTTTGCGGCCGACCTCGACGCGAAGGGCGCGTATAGCCTCCAAAAACGGCAAGCCCTCGATATCGCCTACCGTGCCGCCTATTTCTACGATTAAGATATCTTTGCCCTCGCCCGCTTTTTTAATGCGGTCCACGATCTCGCCCACGATGTGCGGGATAACCTGAATCGTTTTGCCCAAATAATCGCCTCTACGCTCCTTTTCGATAACCGAGCTGTAAACGCGGCCCGTGGTAAAGTTATTGTCTTGGCTTAAATTTTCGTCTAAAAAGCGCTCGTAGTGACCGAGATCAAGGTCGGTCTCGGCGCCGTCGTCGGTAACGAATACCTCGCCGTGCTCTAACGGACTCATAGTACCGGGATCTACGTTAATATAAGGATCCGCTTTTAAAACGCTTACTTTGAGCCCCGCGTTTTTTAGAAGCGTCGCTATCGACGCGGCCGCGATGCCTTTACCTAGCGAGCTTAACACGCCGCCCGTGATAAAGATAAATTTCGTCTGTTTTACCATAAATTTCCTTTTTTCATATTTTTTAATGTGCCGATTATACCTTTTAAGCCATAAAATTTAGCTTT
>NZ_CAJPMA010000026.1 GCF_905371695.1 uncultured Campylobacter sp.
GTCTTGGCTTTGGGCGGGGTTGTCGCTTGAATTTATAAATTAAAAGAAAAAGAAAAGGCAAAAGCCGCACCGAAAGAGGAAGTCGCGCCAGATACGAAATCTGCGGCAAAGCCAAAAGATGCTAAAACGGCGCAGCCTGCGTCTAAAACCGAGCCTAAAAAAGAGGTAAAATCCGAGCAGGCTCAAAAAGAAAAAACTCAGGCAAAAGACGATAAAAAAGCAGAGGCAAAGCAAGAGTCTAAAATCGAGCAACCTAAACAAGAGGCTAAAACGACCGAAAAAGAGCCTGAAAAGTCCGCTGCTAAACCGCAAAGCGCAAGCCTAGGCGGCGGTACGTATATACAAGTGACTGCGGTTAGCAAATTTGACCCGAATAACGCGCTAATCGCAAAACTAAAAGCGCAAGGCTACGGATATCAAACCGTAAAAGTAGGCGAGATGACGAAGGTGTTAGTGGGGCCTTTTGAAAGCGGCGAAGTAGCGGGCAAGCTAGACGCGATTCGTAAAAACATAAATAGCGGCGCATTTATTTATAGGGCAAAATAAGGCAAAGCAGTGCGAATTTTCGCGGTTTTCGGCGATCCGGTAGAGCATTCGATCTCGCCTAGATTGCATAATAACGCCATCGCCGCGCTAGGGCTTGATGCGGTATATTCGCGTTACCGCTTAACCGACGGCTCGCGGCTGGCGGTAAAATTTCTCGAACTCGGCCTAAGCGGAGCGAACGTAACGATACCGCATAAGGAGCAAGCTCTGGCGCAGGCTGATTTTGCGTCCGAGATCGCTAAAAGATCGGGTTCGGCAAATACGCTAACGCTAAAAGACGGCAAAATTTACGCTTATAATACCGACGCACCCGGATTTATGCGCGCGATAAAGCCTTTCGGCGAGATAAAAACCGCGCTGATAATAGGCGCGGGCGGAACCGCAAAAGCGCTAGCCTACGCGCTAAACGATGCGGGCGTACGAGCGGAAATTTTAAACCGAAGCAAAGAGCGGTTACAGAGTATTAGTCGCGATTTTAGCTGTTTTAGCTGGGAAAATTTTTCTCCCAAAGGTTATGATTTAATAGTAAATTCTACGAGCGCGGGGCTAAAAGACGACACGCTGTGCGCTCCGATAGAAATTTTAGAACCTACGATAAAGGCTTCGAATTTTGCCTTTGACGTTATTTATAACCGCGCTACGCCGTTTTTAAGTCTAGCGCAAGCAAATAACCTAACTTGTAAAAACGGCGCGGAAATGCTGCTATTTCAGGCGGTTGCGGCGCTAAATTTATTCTACGAAAATTCCTTAAACGAGGCTAGGATCGAAGCCGCGATGAGAGAAGTGTTTAAGCTTTAATGCTTTTAAATATTGTTTATCGCGCCGTAAATTTTAAGCTAGCGCTTTGTCGTAAAATTTAGCAAATTTTATTCTTCGGCATTTACGGCGATGGGTCGCTGCGCTAAAATTTGCAGTCTTTACGTTTGCCGTTTGGTATTTTAAGAAATTTTAATTAGATATTGTTTAAGAGTCTTATCTGTTTTATTCTAGGTTTTGGCATAAGAATAAAATCTAACTAGGAAGAAAGGGAAAACGGCGCCCGTATTTTAGCATTTCAAAGAAGCCTATTAAAAAATTTAGCGCGGAGATTTAGCAAGCGCTTCGGCATTTGCTTGCTAAATTTTACGCGACCGAGCGTATCCGCAAACGACGAAATTTAGCTATTGTCTTTAAGCTCGCCCGCGTTTTAGTTTTCTAATTAAAAACCGCGCCGGATGCAGCTCGTTAAATAGGCTTTTTTCTATACAAAGCGGTCGCCGCAAGACTAGGTCTGCGATCAGCCTCGCGCCTAGGACCGCCGTGCACAGTCCGCGCGAGCCGTGAGCGATATTTAAAAATACTCCGTGTTCGTATTTTGCTGGCTTATTATCATCTTTACGCTTGCTCCAAAATAAATTTTCATAAGCTTTTTCGTAAAATTCCCAGTCCGGCATCGCGCCGATAATAGGGAAGCGGTCGCCGCTATAACTTCTATATCCCACCTTGCCGCCGATAATTTCGGCGCGCGCAGGGTCTAGAAAGCTTACCGCTTTGCTTAAATTTTCTTCATCGTCGCTTCGGCGCAATTCATCGCAAATTTCGTTTCGCCCGTAAGTAGCGCCGACTACTTGTACGCCGTCTACGGAGGGGCAGACGTAGCCTTGCGCGCTTAGAGGTAGCGGGGTTTGAAGCAACGGGCGAATATGCGTAACCTGCCCGCGCACCGAGCTAATCGCCATTTTTTCTCGCCCGAAAATTTCCGTGCTGCGACTGCCGGTAGCAAAGATTAAAATATCGGTCGTTACGCATTTCACGCCGCCTCGCGGTAGGCTAAATTTTACGCTGATTCGCCCGTTTTCTAGGCGCTCGCGACCGACGTATTCATGCGATAAAAGAAGGTCGAAATTTCGCGCTAATTCGCAGCAAGCGAGTTTAGGCCTCACGTAGGCGCCTCGCTTGATTAGCATCGCGGGGTAGGGCGACGCTCCGCCGTTAAAGCTAAAAATTTCATCCGCGCCCGCGCCCTCCCAGCCGGCGTATCTACGGCGTAAAAGCTCGTCGTAGGCGTACTCTACGCAGCCGCTAAAATTTATATACTCCTGCGTAAGCGCGCTTTTATAAAAGCTTACGGCCTGTAAAAACGCGTTTAAATGCATTCGCCCTAGCGCGACGCCCGGTTTCGTAATTAGCGGCATGAGCGCGCCGCAGACGTTGCCGGAGCCGTTTGAAGCTACCTTGTCCGCCGCATCGGCGATCGTTACGGCAAAGCCCTCGCTTGCTAGCTCGCAAGCCGTAGCTAGCCCCGCGATGCCCGCGCCTATAATTAACGCGCGAGTTTCGCCGCTTTTAGGCGTATAGTTTAAGGCGCGCGCGAACCACGGGTTTGCCGAATCTCGCGGCGCTTCTTTTAAAACCGCGCGGCTCATTTGGCGCTTTTTGCTGTAGCCTTGCGCAAGTTCTATTTCGAAACCCGCTTTTGCGAAATTTTCTTGCACGATTTTAGCGCAGGAGTAGCTTCTCGCTACGCCGCCCGGGCGCGTAAGCCGCGCTATTTCGCGAAAAACCGGCTCGCTCCACATTTGAGGGTTTTTAGCGGGCGCAAAGCCGTCTAAAAACCATACGTCGGCTTTAAAGTCAAGCTCGCCCAGCATTCGCGAAATTTCGCCGAAGCATAAATCAAGCGTAATATTAGGGGCGAATTTTATGCGAAAAATGCCCTCTATTATCGGCGGATAAAGCGAGATTAGGCGATTTGCGGCGGTTTTAAACTCGCCTAAATTTTGATAAATTTTAGCTAAATCATCGCTTGCGATCGGGTTTGCTTCGATGCTTACGAAGTGTAAAATTTTACCCAAATTCGCAAATTTGCTAGCCGTCGTAAGAAAATTTAACCCTGCGCCGAAACCCGCTTCGCCCACGATGAAGCGATCTTGCGCATCCCAAATTTCATCGATCGCGCTAGCAAAGACGAACTCGCTCTCCTTGCAAGGCGCGTCTGTATTAAAATAAACGTCGCCGTAAATTTCGCTAAACGGGGTCTTATCTTGAAATTTTAAACTCGCGGGTTTCATCGATTTTTAGAAAAATAGCCGTCGATACCGTTTGCGATGCCGTTTGCCAGCGCGCTTTGATAGGCGTCGTTAAAAAGATTAGCGCCCTCGCTAGGGTGCGTAATATAGCCGATTTCGATTAACACCGCAGGCATTAGCGCGCCTACTAGCACCCAAAACGGAGCCTCGCGCACGCCCCCGTCGCTTACGTTGTGAAGCTTTCTAACGCTCGTTAGCAACTCTCTGTGAATGTCTATGCCGAGTTTATTTGAAGCGATGATTTTCTCGCGGTTTAAGAAATTTAAGAAGGTCTGTTGCGAGAAATAATTCATCTCTTCGATGTCGGATTTATTTTCGAGCGCGGCGGCGTTTTTACTACGCTCGGAGCGCGCGGGCGAGAGAAAAAATGTCTCGATGCCGTGCATAGATTTGGCTTTGGCGGCGTTTGGGGCGGCGTTGGCGTGGATAGATACGAAAAGGTCCGCCATCTTATCGTTAGCGAATTTCGTGCGGTCGCGCAAATTTATAAAAACGTCGTCGCTTCTAGTGTAAAAGACATTGTATCCTTTGGCGCTAAGCAGAGCGCCTAGCTTTTTAGCTACGGCTAGGACGGCGGTTTTTTCTTGCAGGGTGCCGTTTACGGCTCCGGGATCCGTGCCTCCGTGTCCAGGATCGATGACGACGGTCTTTTTAGTCGCGGCGTATCGCGGCGACGAGCCTAAATTCGGCGCGTTTTGCTTGCCTTTATCCTTTGCGTCGCCCGCATTTTTAGGGTTAGAAGCATCGGGCTTGGGGTTTTCTTGATTTTGAGCGTTTGCGTCCGTTTGTCGGGGCGCCTTTTGCAGCGGCTGGGGTAACGCTTCGTCGGCGATAAAATTTTGCAAGCCGACTACTAGCGAATCGCCTATAATTTTTGCGTTGATTAGCTTTTGCGTTTTGTCGTTAAACGTCACGCGAATAGTAGTCGGATCGTACTGAACGATACGAATTTCGTCGGTGATAAAATTTTTGTAGGTTAAATTTTTGCCGTTTACCGAGCCTTTTATGTCTAGGACGTTGCGGTAAACGCCTTTTTGATGAAGCGCGAAAGTTTTGAGCTTTTCGGCGCTTAGTTGCCCGTTAAATTTTAGCACGAGGGTTTGATTTTTTTTCGTAGCGCTTAACAAAAATAGCTGCTTGCCCGCCGTTTGCTTTTCTTGCTTTTGTTTTACGGGTTGCGCGGGCGCGGCTTTTGCGCCGTTTAGCTCGTTTAGATCGCTTACGTAATCGCTAGCGTCTATTTTTAGCGCTCCGGCGCCCGATATTAGCCGCTCTAACGCCCGTTTTTGCGTCTCTTCGTCGCCGCTAAGTATCGCGCGCATGTAGGCTTGGCGGACGTCTTCGTAGAGCTCTTTTTTTTGAAGTTGCGACGAAGCGCTAAAATTTTTATCGAAATTTCCGAGCGCGTCGCCGCTTGCGATTAAAAGGCTAAAAAACGCCGAGAGCGCGACTAAAATTTTAAGCATCTTCGCCTTGGGTTAGCTTTTTCATCAGCTCTTTTACGCTTATGATCTCGTTTAGCCTGTATCCGTTAGCGCCGGTGAAAAACAGTCCCGTGTCCTTTCGTCCCGCAAATGCGTCGTAAAGACGGTCTGCGATACAGTAGCCGACTTCTTTAGCTTCCTTGCCGCGCTGGCACGGGCTTACGCAGTTGCTTACGCAGCTGATTTTGGGCCCTTGACGTTTATCCACTAAATTTAGCAAATTCGTCCTGACGCCGCGAGCCGGGTAGCCTACGGGGCTTTTGATTAGCTCGATGTCCTCTTTTTTGCAGTTTAAAAGTACTTGCTTAAATTCCTCCGAGGCGTCGCACTCGTGAGTGCCGATAAAGCGAGTGCCCATCTGTACGCCGTTTGCGCCTAGACTAATCGCCCTATCGATGTCGCTTTTATCCCAGATACCGCCTGCGGCAAATAGCGGGATATCCCCCCACTCTTTGATCTCGGCCGCTACTTGCGGGATTAAATTTTCTAGGCTATACGCGGGATCTAGGCACTGCTCGTAGGTAAAGCCCTGATGACCGCCGCTAAGAGGCCCTTCAAGCACCACCGCGTCAGGAAGCCTACCGTAGCGCCCCTGCCAGCGTTTACAGATGATTTTTAGCGCCTTTGCCGACGATACGATAGGCACCAAAGCGACATCTGGGAAACCGACCGTAAATTCGGGCAAATTCGTAGGTAAGCCAGCACCCGTGATGATCACGTTTATGCCGTGGTCGCAGGCGTCTTTTACGATACGATCGTAGTCGTTGCTGGCGTATAGGATATTTACCCCAAGAGGTCTGTCGCCGCAAATTCTACGCGCATTATCGATAACGGCTTTTAGCCCCGCGCGCGAGTAAAAATTTCCGCTACCGTATGGCTTAGCGTTTAGCTCTTTGGTGATGTATTTTCGCCCTTCGTAGTAGCCAGTTCCCACAGAGCTTATGACGCCTAGACCGCCTTCTAGGCTGACGTTTCCGGCGAGCCTATCCCAGCTGATGCCAAGCCCCATTCCGCCTTGGATTATGGGGTGAGCTATCTCGTATTTTCCGATTTTTACCGACATCACGTTACCTTTAATTTCGCAAATTTTCGCTTGCCTACCTGCAAGATATATTCGCCCGCTTCTAGCTTTAACTGCTCGTCGCTTAGCTTTTTTTGATTTATACTGACGGCGTTTGCGGCGATATCGCGGCGAGCCTGCGAGTTTGAGCTAGCTAGTCCGCACGCCGTTAGAGCCTCCACCACCCAAACGCCCGCTTTTAGCTCAAATTCGGCTATTTCGGTAGGAATTTGATTTTGAGAGTGCACGCGGTCAAATTCGGCCTTTGCTTCTTTTGCCGCCGCTTCGCCGTTATATCTGGCCGTGATTTCTAGCGCGAGAGCTTCTTTCACAGCTTTTGGGTGAGCTTTGCCGCTAGCTACGTCTGATTTTAAATTTGCGATTTCCTCGGTACTTTTTTCGCTTAAAAGCTCGTACCAGCGCCACATCAGCTCGTCGCTGATACTTAGCGTTTTAGCAAACATATCGTTTGGCGCGTCGGTTACGCCGATATAGTTTCCTAGGCTCTTGCTCATTTTATTTACGCCGTCAAGCCCCTCTAAAAGCGGCATCATGATGACGGCTTGTTCTTTGCCGACGTTATAAATTCGCTGCAAGGTTCGCCCCATCAGAAGGTTAAATTTCTGATCCGTGCCGCCCATTTCGATATCGCATTTCATCGCGACGCTATCGTAACCCTGCAAAAGCGGATACAAAAACTCGCTGATAGATATCGGACTGCCCGCGTTTAGACGCTTTTCAAAGTCGTCGCGCTCAAGCATCCTAGCCACGGGAAAGGTGCTAGTTAGCTCCACGATACCCGCAGCCCCCAGCTCGTTACACCATTTTGAGTTAAACATTATGCGCGTTTTGCTCGGATCTAAAATTTTAAACACCTGCTCCTCGTATGTTTTGGCGTTTTTCTTAACGGTGTTTGCATCAAGCTTTTTTCTAGTCGCCGATTTGCCGCTAGGATCACCGATTTGCCCCGTGAAATCGCCTATCAAAAACTGCACTATTGCGCCGTGCTTTTGTAAAAAGGCCATCTTTTGAAGCACCACGGAGTGTCCTAGGTGCAAATCCGGAGCCGTCGGGTCAAAGCCTGCTTTAACGTAGAAATTTTCGCCTTTTTCGTAGTAGTTTTTTACTAAATTTTCTATGCGCTCCTCGTCTATCATCTCGGCGACGCCTTTTTTTATCTCATTTAAAATTTTTCGTAAATCTGCCATCCGCTTCCTTTATTTTAATTATATGCGTCGTTTTGCGAAACGCAATCTATGATTTTAAATCTATCTCTTAGTTTCTCGGTTACGCGGTTTATATCGACGTTTTCCTTAATTTCTACGATAACTATAAATATATCCCTCGTCGCGTCGCTGCTCTCGTTTAGCGTAATGCTGGCTAAATTTACGTCCAGTCTAGCTAGATATGTTAAAAATTCGGCCAACGAACCTTTACGGTTTTCTAAATTTAGCAAAATTTTATACCTTTGCGGCGCGTTTCTCGTCCATTTTACGAACACTACTTCTTCGTTTTCCAGTAGCTTGCCCGCTCGTTCGCAGAGCTTGTGATGCACCGTTACGTTGTGTCCGTTTCTAAAACCTACGATGCTATCGCCGCGTTTAGGATTGCAGCAATAATCAAACTCTACGTTTGAAATTTTATGATTTGAGTAGATCACGATATTTTCGAATTTCTGTTTTTTGACCTGATACTTATCGCCCAAAGCAAGCATAAAAGGTCGTTCTTTGCGGACGTATTTTTTAAGCATATTGACCGCGTCTTGTAAAAATACCGAATCCGTCGCCGCTTTAAAAATTTTCTTGCCTAAATTTTCTTGCTCGCACCAGCTTAAAATTTTATCTTTGGTCGCGTCGAATATCGATTTTAATATGTCTACGGCGATTTCGTTATTTATCTCTTTGATCTTTTGTTTGCATAAATTTCTAATCGTCGCGCGCGCCTTGCCCGTTTTTACGCTATTTACCCACGAGCAGCGATACTTGGGCTCGTCGCCCGTTACGATCCGCACGATATCGCCATTTTTTAGCTCCGTTAAGAGCGGCATGCGTATTCGGTTTATGTAGGCTTCTTTGGCGTAAAGTCCTACCTCGGTGTGTATCTCGTAAGCGTAATCAAGCGCCGTAGCGCCGCGCGGCAAGGTAAATACCGCGCCTTTTGGCGAATAAACCGCGATGTCTTCTACGTAAAGGCTGTCTTTTGCGTATTCGTAAAGCTCTTCGGGGTTGCTTTCGGCTTCGTTTTGCATGCCGATGTCGCTTAGCCAGTCGAGCTTAGGCGCTATAAAGCTTGCGCCGCTTTTATATTTCCAGTGCGCCGCGACGCCGTATTCCGCGGTTTTATGCATATCAAAGGTACGAATTTGCGCTTCAAAAATGCTCTTGCTATCAAATATCGTCGTATGTATCGTCTGATAGCCGTTTTGCTTAGGAAGCGCGACGTAGTCTTTAAAGCGCGAGATTAGCGGGTTAAAATTTATGTGCAAGCTTCCCAGCGCCTTGTAGCAATCAAGCGGCTCGTTTACGATAATTCTAATGGCTAGCAAGTCGAGCACCTCCTCGATAGAGATGCCTTTACGCTGCATTTTTAGATAGATCGAGTAGTAGTGCTTGATGCGTTTTTGCATCTCGAAGCTACCTTCGGTAAAGCCGTTTTGAAGCAAAATTCGGCTTACCCTGTCGTAAAAATCGTTTAGTTTTAACGCGAGCTGCTGTTTGTTCTCGTCTAAATAGCCGTAAATTTTGGCGTATTCTTCGGGTAGGGCGTATTTAAAGCTTAAATCTTCGAGTAAATTTTTAATAGACGAGATGCCTAATCTATGCGCGATAGGAGCATAAACCATAAGCGTCTCTTCGGCGATTCGCTTTTGTTTTTCGGGGCGTAACGCATCAAGAGTTAGCATATTGTGAAGCCTATCGCAAAGCTTTACTACGAGTACGCGTACGTCCTCGATGGAGATTAACAACATTTTTCTAAACGTAAGCGCAGAGCTTGCTAGTCGTTCGTTGCTATCCGAGCTTGCTAGCTTGTCCTCTCTAATCGCTACGATTTTAGTTAGTCCTTCGACTAGCTTTGCTACTTCGCCGCCGAAAGCCTCCTCGACTTCGTTTAGCGTGCAGTCGGTATCCTCGACTACGTCGTGCAACAGGGCGGCTACTATCATATTTTCGTCGCCACCCATATAAGCTACTATGCTTGCCACTAAAATAGGATGGATGGCGTAAGGTTCGCCGCTTTTGCGGTATTGTCCCGCGTGCGAGACGATACAGTGGTCGACGGCTTTTTCGACGATTTCGCATTTTTCGCAGAGCGAATACAAAAGAGCCTGCGCCTGCGTTACGTTTCTAGTCTGCGTTATTTCGTCGGTTAGCTGCTCGATGAAAATGCTATTTTTCTTCAACAATCGCCTCTAAGCCGATTTTGCCTTGCGCTACTTCAAGCAGCGCGATATCGGCGAATTTCATTTTGCCGGTATCGCCCTCGGCAAGCGAGATAGCGCCGTTTGCCAGCGCTTCGGCTCGCTTAGCTACGATCAAAGAAAGTTTGTAGCGATCGTCGCCTACTTGTTTTAGCGCTCTTGCGGTGATTTGTTCGGTTCTCATTTTTATCCTTTAAATTTATTTTACGATTGAGTAAAGCGCGTTAGCGTCTTCGTTAATAATACTTAGCAAATTGCCTTGCTTAAACATATTACATACGATTATAGGCAGAGAATTGTCCTTTGCCAGCGCTATCGCCGTGTCATCCATTACTTTTATGTCGTCGCTCATAGCTTGCTCGTAGCTTAGCGATTTTAAAAGCTTTGCGTCGCTGAATTTATGCGGGTCTTTGTCGTAAACGCCGTCCACTTTCGTAGCTTTTATAATTACATCGGAGCCTATCTCGATCGCGCGTAAAGTAGCCGCGGTGTCGGTGGTGAAAAAAGGGTTTCCCGTACCGGCGCCGAATATCACTACGCGCCCCTTTTCTAGGTGGCGCTGCGCGCGTCCGACGATAAAGGTCTCGCAGATAGCTTCCATCTTGATGGCGCTTTGTACGCGTACGTCAAGGCCTACTTTTTCCAGCGCTTCTCGCATAGCGATAGAGTTTATAACCGTAGCTAACATACCCATATGATCGCCGCTGGTTCGGCGGATGATGCCGTCTTTTGCGGCGCTTACGCCTCTAATTATATTTCCGCCGCCGATTACGATACCTACTTCGATGCCCGCCGTCATTAGCTCTTTTATCTCGCCGGCGATAAATTTTAAGATAGAGCTGTCTATGCCAAAGCCGCTCTCGCCCGCGAGCGCTTCACCAGAAAATTTTACTAAAACGCGCTTTTTGCTACTCATTTCGTTACTCCCTTGAAAATTCACGCATTTTAGCCAAAAAGGGTTTAAATTTAGCTAACATCGCCGAGCTTTCGCGCGTTTTTCGGCGAGCGGCTAAAATTTTAAGGACTAAAAAATAGCTAAAATTTTTTACTTTAAGCTAATTAGTTCAAGCGGGTCGATATGGTAGTTTTTTTGCGTTACTTCAAACGTCAGATCGTCTTTTACGCGGCCGATTACGTAGCCTTTTTGCACGACGGAGCCGATTTTTATCGTCGGAGCTATTTGGCTTAAATGCGCGTAGATCGTGTGGATGCCGTTGTCGTTTTCTATGATTACCACTCGATCAAGAAGCGCCGTTTGCTTGGCGAATACCACCTTGCCGTTTAGTACGCTTTTTACCTTGGCGTCGGGGGTATTTGAGCGAAGCACGACCGATTCGTTAAAAATTTTAAGATTATAAATCGGATCGACGTAGTTTCCGAATTTTTGTTTTACCGTAAAGCTATCTAGCGGCGCAATCGTCTTTGCGCCCGTATAGCGCTTGACGGAGCTCGTCTGATAGCTAGAACTCATCGGCGCGGAGCCGTCGGCGGCAGGCGTTTTTTGACCTTTCGCGGCGGCTTGGCGTTGCTCTTTTTGGCGTCTGGCGCGCTCGGCGGCCTCGTCGTCCTCGCGTTTTTGCACGATAGCGAGCTGTTCTAGCGTCTTTTGAAGCTCTTCTTGCTGGCTTTGCAGTTTGGCTAGCTTTTTGGTGTAAATTTCTTTATCTCTTTTTAGGTCGTTTATCGTGCTTTTTTGCTTGTTTTCAAGCGCTAAAAGGTCGCTTTGCTTGCGCTTATAGTTTTTTAGGCTGGAATTTATCTGATTTATTTTGTTTGATTGCGAATTTATCTGAGTTATAGTATCCTCGTAGTTTTTGCTTAGGCGTTTAAAATCCTCTTTCATTACGCCGTTTAGCTTGTTTAGGATATGAGAGGCTATTATGCTATCTTCGCTTTTTGTTGTTTCGTTTTGCTCTAATAGCAGATCAAAGGACAAATCCTCGGCGATTATGGCGATGATATTTTGCTCTAACTCTTTTTGCGCTTGGATTAGCTCCTTATTTTGCGCGTTTAGCTTTTCTAACTCGCCCGTAGCGCTCGTAGCGTTACTTTCTAAAAGCGAAATTTGCTGCTTTAAATTCGCGATATCTACGCCTATGGCTTTTAGCTTTTGCTCACCGCCTACGATATCGCCGGCTAGATCGTCTAATTTTTTATTTAGCTGCTGACTCATCGCTTCGGCGGAGCGTAGCGAATTTTTCGAGCTTTTTATCTTTTCTTGCGTGCTGGCGGCAAAAGCGAAATTTAACGACGCAAAGACTAGGAATAAGAAAATTCTCATACGTCGCTTTTCTTGATTTTTCTCATTACTAGGCTAATTATAAACCAGCTAAGCGCGAGCGCTACGCCTAGTAAAACGGAGCCTTGCCCTAAAATATCGGCCTTAGGCAGCGTTACGTCTATCTCGTTTGCGGCGTCGGCGAAAATTTTAATGCTAGGCAGCGCGTAGAAAAATCCTACGACGGCTACCGTAGAAACTAAGCTGCCTATAAAAGCCGTGCGGTATAGCACGCCCGATTTTAGCCAAAAAGAGGCGCCGAACAGCGTTAAAATTTCGATACGCTCTTTGTGCTCGTAAAGCCAAATTCTAGCCTGCTTAAACATTAGCATCGCGCCGATCGCGCCTAGAATCCACATAAACGTATAAGAGAGCGTTTTGGTTAAATTTAAAATTTTATAGACTTTGTCGTGAGTGCGCGAAAAGGTTTCCACGCGGCTAACACCGTCTATTTTTTGCAATTTATCTTTTATCTCGTTCATTAGCTGCGTGCTCGGAAACGCGCTTAATTTTAGCGAGTAAAATTTAGGCAGGGCGTTTTGCAAGACGGATAAATTTTTAGCCGAAACGTTATCTGAAAGCCTATCTAAAATTCCTTGCGCGCTTAGCGGCTCTAATCTATCAAGCGTCGGTACTAACGGGCGAATTTGCGTCTCGTCAAGCTCCTTTGAAGAGACGATTACGATATTATAGTCGTTATTCATAAGCGCTTCGTAGTTTTGTACGATTTTATCGCTCGTTAGGCTAAATTCTATCGCAAAAAGCAGCGCGATCAACGGCAAAATGAAACCGAGCTGATTTTTAAGCGATCTCATTTACGCCTCCGTTTTCTATCTCGAAGTGTCTGTACTGCGTGCGTAAAGTAGGCGGTATGCGGTGAGTTACGACTACTATCGTCGTGCCTAAAAATTCTCTCGCCGATTTTAGAAGCGACCAGATTATATCGCTTGAATATTCGTCCAAATTTCCAGTCGGTTCGTCGCATAATAGTAAAGTAGGATTATGCGCGAGCGCCCTTGCCATAGCTACGCGCTGCTGCTCGCCGCCGCTTAACTCCATCGGATATTTTTCGGCTTTTAGCGGTAAGTTTACGTGGTGAAGCAGCTTTGCGGCTTGCTTTTTGCACACGCTTTGCGGGATTCCTTTGATTATTAGCGGAAGCATTACGTTTTTTTCTACGCTCCACTCGTTAATTAGGCGGTAGTTTTGAAAAATAATGCCGATCCTTTGGCGCAGCTTATTTAGCTCGCTCTGCTCGATATTAGTAAGCGAGCTCATGCAGACGTCTAGGCTTCCCGCGTTAGGCGCTATCTCGCCGTAAAATGATTTTAGCAGCGTGCTTTTTCCGCTACCGCTTTTACCCGTAATGAAAACGAAATCGTTGGCGAAAACGTCTAAATTCGCGTTATTTATAACCACTTCGCTGCGCCCGTAAGCAAGCGTTAAATTCCGCGCGCTAATAATTTGTCGCATTTTTTAAATATCCTTCTATCGTTTCGTGCGCTTTTAAATTTTCTCTCGTTAGCATAGGGCGTTTAATGAAATATTCGCAACCCGCCTTGCTTATTTTAACGTAGCATTGCTCGGGTTTATTAAACGCTCCCAGCGCTACGCGAAGCAAAATTTCGTCATTTGAAATTTCGTAAATTTCCTCAAAATGCACGAAAAAATCGTCTCCTCTAATTGTTTCGTTTTTAAAATTTTCTCGCGCTCGTAGGGCGCTAAAATTTTCGCCGAAATTTAGCGAGCCTTCGATTTTGCTCTCGCCGCTTTTGGTTTCGCAGGTATAAATTAGATCGTAAATATCCTTTTCTCTGCGTTTCCAGCGATCTTCGTATTTGCTAGTTACGCCCAAATTTCTATTTTTAAAAGCTAAAATTTTAGCGTTTTTAAGCTCTAAAATTTTAGCCGCGCTAAAATCGAAATATTCTCGCGAATCGGTGCGAAGCTCGAAATTTCCGCCTATTTTTAGCGTCCGCTCGCACTCCGCGATAAAGGCGCTAGATACGACTCTTCTATGCTCGGCTTTATCCCAAGGAACGGGAAAATGCAAGAAAATTTTATCTACTAAATTCGAGCCTATAAGCGATAAAAGCAGCCTAGCGTCGGTATTTATCAAGCGAACGTTGTCTAAATTTCGCGCGCGCGCCAGCTTTGCTACTTGCTCGATACCCGGCTTATACACTTCGATGCCGATTATTAGCGCGTTAGAGTTGTTTTGCGCTTGATAAAGCAGGTGTCTACCGGAGCCGAAGCCTATTTCTATAAAAATTTCGTCAAATTTCGCCGCAAGGTCGTCAAAATTTTCAGATAGCTCTTTTAGATCTAAAATTTCGCTAGCTTTTTGCGTTAGTCGCGTGTTTTTTACCGCGAAGGCTTCGCTTAAAATTTCGCTCGTATTTAGGTCGCGGTAAATTTTGAGTGCGTTTTGCAAAAGCCCTATTCTGGCGGGCTTAGTTACCTTTTCGCCTTTGATTACGAAGGCGTTTTGCGCGGCGTTTTTTTTAACCTCTATAAAAAAAATTTCATCGCCGCTTTTAGTATAGACTAATCGCTCGCCCTTGCGTCCGCGCGCCTCCCATAAAAACTCTACTTCGCCCGCGCCGAAGGGGTAGGGCGTATTTTTTAAATTTCGGGCGATGAAATTGGGCATTATTTGGCGCTTACTTCGATTTTATCCGATTTTTCCGAGCTTATGCCGAACTCGTCCACGGCTACGACTCTGTATTCGTAGGTTTCGCCCGCTTTTACGTTGGTATCTACGTAGCTAGTGCCCGAAATATCGTTTATCACCGCTTCGCCGCCCGCGCCTTCTTTATACAGCGAATACGAGCTCGCGCGATTTACGCCGCTCCAACTTAAATTTACCGCGCTTCCGTCGAAGCTAGCGCCGTTAAATTTAGGCGCGCTAGGTTCGGCTAGCGTCTGTCCGAGTACCGGTTCGTCTTGTTTTAGGCTTTCTAAATCGTCTTTATCGACGGCCGTAACCTTATAATATCTCTGCGCGCCGTTTGAATTTACTAAATCCTCGTAAGAATTTTGCGAAGTCTTAGCTAGGTAAGAGTAGGGCAAAATTTTACTAGACGTCCTGTAAATTTTGTAGTAGGCGAAATCCTCGTTCGTAGAAGCGTCCCACGTTAAAATTATCTTTTTAGGCTCGCCGTTGGTGGCCTTTAAATTCGTTATCTTGTTAGGGTAACTCCTTTGTAGAGGCGTTTAAAATTTGGCTAGGCTTTGATAGGATGCCTGAATTCGTGCGGATGAAAATTCTATATTTATAAGACCTGCCGCTTTTTACGTCCGTGTCGATGTATTCGGCGTTTAGACGACCTTTTACTTCGGCGATTTTACTCCAATTATCGCTATTTTTATCGGCGCGCTCGATTACGTAACTAGCTACTACTGGCTCTGGGTGCGGGCGCCAAATGATCTTTACGCGTTGAGGCAATCCGGTAATCGCCTGCGCGAAAGGCACCGAATCCATTAAAGCCTTCGTCGTGGCCGTAGCCGTCGCGCCCGCCGCGGATATCGCGTTAGCCGAGTAGCTTCTCATCTGATACGAATACGTAGTTTCGGGCGCTAGGTCGGTGTCTACGTAGTGCGTGGCGTAGCGGTCTTTGATGTCGGCTACGATTTGCATTTGAGAGCCTGGTTGATTAGGATTTGAGCGGTAAAGGTAGTAGCCTAAGACGTTTTCGTCGTTTGTAGGCGTCCATTCAAAGCCGACTTCGGTCATATCTGAAATCGTCTTTAAGCTCGTAATCGTCGGCAAAGATGCGCTTTGTTGCGTAGGTACGTTACCGCCGCAGCCCGCTACAAAGGCGGCTAAAAGCGGCGTTAAGATAGTTAGGATTTGTTTTTTCATCTATCGTCTCCTTAGGTATTTTTGCGTTTAAAATTTCGTTAAAATCGCTCCAAATAGGCGCGGCAAATTCCATTCTTTGCTTTGTGCGGGGGTGAATGAAATATATTAAGTAAGCATGAAGCATAACTCGCGGGATTTTATCGTTTTGGCTCTTAAATCCGTATAAATTATCGCCTAAAATGTGGCGATTTATGCTTGCTAGATGCGCTCTTATTTGATGAGTGCGGCCGGTAAATAGCTTTGCCGAGATTAAATTTACGCCTAAATTTCGCGAAATTTCGCCGGCCTCGCCGTTAGAAACTAAATTTATAAAAGCACTTTTAGCCTCGCGTCCGTTTGCTGCGACCGCCTTTTTTAGGCGGTTTGAGACGCTCCTGCCTATCGGCGCGTCGATAACGCAGTCCTCTTTAAGCGCTAAATCCGTAAGCGCTAAATAAATCCGCCCCATGCTTTTGTCGCTTAATTGCGCGCTAAGCGCCGCGTGAGAGGCGTTGTTTTTAGCTACGACGATGGCTCCGCTGGTGCCTTTGTCTAGGCGGTGTACTATACCCGCGCGCGTTTGTCCGTTTAAGCTTGAAAGCATTACGCCGCGTTCGTTTAGCCATTCTACGAGAGTGGCTTCTTTTACGCTAGGCGCGCCGTGAACTACGATTTGAGGAGGTTTATTTAGCACCAAAAGATCGTCGTCTTCGTAGATTACGGGAACGTCGAAATTTACCTCGTATTCGCTCGGTTTTTGCGGGGCTTCTTTAAAATTTACTAAAATTTCGTCGCCTAAATTTATCCCTAGCGCGGGTTTTGCGGTCGTTTTGCCGTTTACGCTTACGAGCGCGTCTTTTATTAAAATTTGCGCTTGATTGCGCGAAATTTTTAGCGCGTCCGCGACCGCCGCGTCAAGTCTTGCGTTAAAAGTAGCTACGAAATTCAGCAAAATATTCCTTTGTGCGTGTTATAATCGGGCAAAAATTTAGGTTTTACTTTTGATAAGATTCGATCGCCGTATTTTAACACATTTTGACTTCGTCCAGCCGTTTTTAATAATCCCCGTAGTATCGCTCTCGTTTTTTTTAATCTCCGAAGCGAACGAAATTTTAGCCTCGAAGCAGCTAGTGTATTTCGGCGTGGGATTTTTATCTTTTTGCGCGGTTTTTTTGCTGCCTATCCGCAGGCTTATTTGGATTATTCCAGTTTTTTATTGGGTTAATATCGCGCTGCTTTTTAGCGTGGATTTATTCGGAGTTAGCAAGCTGGGCGCGCAAAGGTGGCTTGAAATTCCTTTCGTGCATTTTACGTTGCAGCCCAGCGAAACGATGAAACCCGCGTTTTTACTGATGCTTGCGTATTTAATCAAAAAGCGCCCGCCCGAATTTGAAGGGTATAATTTAAAGGAATTTTTACGTCTTAGTTTTTATATTTTATTGCCGTTTGCGCTGATCTTAAAAGAGCCCGATCTGGGTACCGCGCTTATACTTTTTTTAGTCGGGTACGCGGTACTTTTCGTAGTGGGCGTAAATAAGAAAATTTGGTTTACGCTCTTAGCCGCTGGCGCGCTTTTAGCGCCCGTAATGTATGAAAATTTGCACGATTATCAAAAAAAGCGTATCGCAGATTTCATCGGAGAGCCGAGCTATCACGTAAGACAAAGTATTATCGCGATAGGCTCGGGCGGATTAAGAGGTAAACCAAAAGACGAGGCTACGCAGACGCATTTTAAATTTTTACCGATCGCTACGAGCGATTTTATATTCGCTTATAATATCGAGCGTTTCGGCTTTTACGGCGCGCTCGGGCTTTTAGGGCTTTATTTCGCACTCATCGTCCATCTTTTAAGCATTAATTACTCGCTTAAAAACGACTATTTTACGCAGGTGATGGCGACGGGGATCGCGGTGCTGATTTTTATTTATGTGGGAGTAAACGTCTCGATGACGATCGGCTTTGCGCCCGTGGTAGGCGTGCCGCTGCCGTTTTTTAGCTACGGCGGCAGCAGCTTCGTTACGTTTATGGTTTTGTTTGGGATTTTACAAAATTTGCTGACGTTTAGATTCGACAGTACGCATAGATTTTTAAAGGTAAAATTTTAAAATTTACGCCTTTTTCAAAAACTGGGTTTTAAGCACTATAATACCCATTTTATCTATCTTGCACTCTACTTCGTCGTCATTTCCGGTTAGCTTAATATTTTTTGCGGTAGTGCCGCGTTTTAGCGTGGCGCCCGCGCCTTTTACCTTTAAGTCTTTAATTAGCGTTACGTTATCGCCAGCGTTTAATTCCGTTCCGTTTGCGTCTTTCGGCATTGCGCATCCTTTTTTGAAATTTAAGAGCTGATTATAGCCAAAAATGCTAAAATCGCGTAAAATTTTAGCAAAGGATAAAGATGAAAGCGATCGTAACGGTGATCGGTAAGGACAAGGTTGGCATTGTGGCGGGCGTTTCGGCCAAGCTCGCGCAGCTTGGGCTAAACATAGACGACATCAGCCAGACGGTTTTGGATGAGTTTTTTACGATGATGGCGGTGGTTTCCAGCGACGAAAAGCAGGACTTCACGGCTCTAAAGGGGGAGCTAAACGAGCTAGGCGAAAAGCTAAAAGTTAAAATAAACATCCAAAGCTCGGCGATATTCGACGCCATGCACAACATCTAAGGCCCCGATATGGACATCAAAAACGTAACCGAAACGATCGCGATGATCGAGGAGCAAAATTTCGACATCCGCACGATCACGATGGGCATCAGCCTGCTTGACTGCATCGATCCCGATATCGACAAGGCAGCGGAGAAAATTTACGCCAAGATCACTGATAAGGCACGCGATCTGGTAAAGGTCGGTAATGAAATTTCAGCAGAGCTTGGTATCCCGATCGTAAATAAACGCGTCTGTGTAACGCCAATCGCCATCATCGGCGCGGCGACGGATGCCGCAGACTACGTGCCGCTTGCTAGAGCGATGGACGAGGCGGCGCAAAAGGTCGGTATCGACTTTATCGGCGGCTTTTCGGCGCTAGTGCAAAAGGGCTACGCAAAGGGCGATAAAATTTTAATCGACTCCATCCCCGCCGCGCTCGCCGCGACGCAAAAGGTCTGCTCGTCGGTAAATATCGGCTCGACCAAAACGGGCATAAATATGAGCGCGGTCGCCGATATGGGGCGCGTGATAAAAGAAACCGCACGGCTTTCGGATCTTGGCGCCGCCAAACTCGTAGTGTTTGCCAACGCCGTCGAGGATAATCCTTTTATGGCGGGCGCATTTCACGGCGTGGGCGAGGCAGAAGTCGTCATAAACGTGGGCGTATCAGGCCCCGGCGTCGTTAAACGCGCGCTCGAGAAGGTGCGCGGAGCGAGCTTTGACGTGGTCGCCGAGACCGTTAAAAAGACGGCGTTTAAGATCACGCGCATCGGACAGCTCGTCGGGCAAATGGCGTCCGAG
>NZ_CAJPMA010000027.1 GCF_905371695.1 uncultured Campylobacter sp.
ACTGCGCGGCGTAGTAAATTTTGACCGATCTTCCCTTGTCGTGCGGTAGCGGATTTGCAAAAATTAAAAATTTAAAGCAAATCGGTAGAGTCGTTTATCTAAAATCAAGTTTTGAAGGCATAATCAAGCGGCTAGAAAATAGCGAAAATTCGCAAAAAAAATTCGCCAAACGCCCGCTTTTAGCGGATTTAGATAAGGCAAAAAAACTTTTTGAAGAGCGTAAAAAGCTATACAAAAGCCGCGCCGATCTCATCGTAGAGGTAGAGGGAAAAACACCAGAGCAGATTGCCAAAGAGATCAAAACGGAGTTAAAATTAAGGAGAAGAAATAGGTAAAATTTTGGCGTGCTTTGGACGCTTAAATTTTGGCGTTGAAGATTTGACCTAATTTTTTACGAATTTGCTTGATACGACGCGGTAAAATTTTAAAAAAGGCGGCGCGCAGCGAAAATAAGCCCCGAAAAAGGATAAATTTTGAGAGTATTAACCGGACTTCAACCGAGCGGAAAACTACATCTAGGCAACTACTTCGCCTCCATTAAACAAATGGTGCAGGCGCAAGATACGAGCGAAATGTTTATGTTTATCGCCAACTACCACGCGATGACCTCCGTCGCTGACGCGGGCGCGCTAAAAAACAATACCTTCGAGGCCGCGTGCGCGTTTTTAGCGCTGGGAATAGACCCCGCAAAAATCGTATTTTGGGTGCAAAGCGACGTTAAAGAGGTCTTGGAGCTCTACTGGATTTTAAGCCAATATACGCCGATGGGGTTATTAGAACGCGCACACAGCTACAAGGATAAAATCGCAAAGGGTATTAGCGCAAATCACGGACTTTTTAGCTACCCCGTTTTAATGGCGGCCGACATCTTGCTATACGGCGCAAACGTCGTACCGGTGGGAAAAGATCAGATCCAGCACGTAGAGATCGCCCGCGATATAGCGATAAAATTTAACAACGAGCACGGTGAAATTTTTACGCTACCGACGCACAGGGTCGACGAAAACGTCGCTACGGTGCCGGGCACCGACGGCGCGAAAATGAGTAAAAGCTACGGCAATACGATAGATATTTTTGCGGACGCCAAAACGCTAAAAAAGCAAATTTCAAGCATAGTAACGGCATCCGAACCGCTTGAAGCGCCTAAGCGGTGGCAAAATTGCAACGTTTATAATATCGCTAGGCTCTTTTTGGACGATGCGGGGCAAAAGGCTCTGCAAGCGCGCTACGAAAAGGGCGGCGAAGGGCACGGGCACTTTAAGGCGTATTTAAACGAGCTAGTAAGCGAGTATTTTGCGGGTGCGCGGAATAAATTCGAGTATTACAAGGCGCACGAGGGCGAAGTAGAGGAAATTTTAAGCGCGGGCGCCGCAAAGGCGCGTAAAATAGCGCTGCCGTTGATGCAAAAAGTGCGCGAAGCGACGGGAATTTATAGATAAGGAAAAAAAATGATAAATCTAAAACTACTTGAAAGCAACTACGACGAGTTCGTAAAAAAACTAAAAGGCAAGAACGTAAAAGTCGAGGTTTTAAACGAGCTTTTGACGACGTTTAACGAGCTAAAAGCCAAGCGCCAGGCCTTAGAGGACCTTCAAGCCGTCCAAAACGCAAAGAGTAAAGAACTCGGCAATCTAGCTAGAAGCGGCGCGGACGTAAGCGCGCTAAAAGCCGAACTAAACGCGAATAAAGCCACCGTAAGCGACGCTAGCGCGATCGTAAAAGAATATGAAGAAAAGCTTGATCTAATCGCCTCGGCGGTGCCTAATATCACCGACGACGACGTGCCGCAGGGCGCCGACGAAGAGGGTAATGTCTGCATAAAAACCGTGCTTGAACCGCGAAAATTTAGCTTCGAGCCAAAAGCTCACTACGAGCTAGGCGAAAATTTAGGCTGGCTAGACTTCGAGCGAGGAGCTAAAATTTCGGGCTCGCGTTTTACGATTTTAAGAGGCGAAGCCGCTAGGTTAGCGCGCGCGCTGGTTAATTATATGATCGATTTTAACGGATCTCGCGGGTTTGAGCTAGTAAACGTGCCGTTTTTAGTAAATTCAAATACTCTTTACGGCACGGGGCAATTACCTAAATTTGAAGAAGATTTGTATAAAATTAAGGGCGAGGATTTATATTTAATCCCGACTAGCGAGGTGCCGGTAACTAACATTTATAACGACGAAATTTTACACGTAGAGAACCTACCGATAAAAATGACTTGCTACTCGGCGTGCTTTCGCCAAGAAGCCGGCAGCGCCGGACGCGATACGCGCGGTATGATACGCCAGCATCAGTTTGAAAAGGTCGAGCTCGTAGCCATCACGACTCCAGAGCTTAGCGCGGCGATGCTAGACGAGATGGTAGCGTGCGCTAGCGACTTACTAACGAGTCTTGGGCTACCGCACCGCCATATGCTGCTTTGCAGCGGCGATCTAGGTTTTAGCGCGGCAAAGACGATAGACCTCGAAGTATGGCTACCGTCGCAAAACAAATACCGCGAGATAAGTTCGGTATCAAATACTCGCGATTTCCAAGCCAGACGCGCCAAAATCCGATACAAGGACGGCAAGAAAAACGCTCTGGTAAACACCCTAAACGGCTCGTCTCTCGCAGTCGGTAGGACGCTCATAGCGATAATGGAAAACTACCAAAAAGCAGACGGCGGTATCGAAATCCCCGAAGTTCTTAAAAGGTATATGTAGTGGCCGAGAACAACGAAGAGGTCGTAATTTTAAAAGAGCCCGGCGAGGAAGCGCCCGAAGAGATAGTCTCGATAGAAAATATCCAAGAAAAGCTCCCCGAAACGCCGCAACCGAGCCAAGAGCCCAAGCCTAGCGGCAAACAAAATAAAAAATTAATTATAATTTTAGCCGCTTTGGGCGGGCTTGCGGTAATTTTAATCGCGGTCTTGCTAGTTTTAGCGCTTAAAAAAGAGTCGCCGAGGCCCGTCGCTCAAAATGCGGACGATCTAATAAAAACGATCGAAAATAGCTACAAAACGAAGACTTTCGGCGCTTCAAAAATCGACGATATGATCGCCAAGGCTAACCAACTTTACGAAAAAGGCAATAAATTCGAGGCGCTTAAAATTTACGAAAACGTCGCGGTTTATAATCAATCTCTTTCAAACTACAACCTAGGCGTCTCGCAAATGAAACAAGGCAAGTGCGACGAGGCGATCGCGTCTTTTAATAAAGCCGTACAAAACGGAGAAAACGCCGCCGTAAGCGCCATAAACGCGGCAGCTTGCTCGTTAGAGCTTAAAAACGTTCAAAATTTCGAATACTTTATAGGGCTTGCCAATTCGTTTTTACCGGACGAAGCGAATTCTCCGCTTTATAGCTACTACTATGCGCTAGTAAATTATTATAAAGGCAACTATTACGAGGCGCTGCACGCACTAGAACACCCCAGCAGCGACGATTATAGAGATAGATACGATTATTTAAGCGCTAAGATTTTATCGCTTTTAAACCAAGACGAAAAAGCCGTAGAAAAGCTAAAAGCCCAGAAAAGCTACAAGCCGGACTTTACCGTAGCGCAACTCTACGCAAACGCCGCTCAGTACGACAAAGCGCGCGAGCATTTGCAAAAAGCGCTTAAAAAAGCGGAGGATCCCGATTTAATAAAAATGACGCTAGCTATAATTAACCTAAAAACGGGATTTTACGGCGAAGCCGCAAGCGCGATACGAGAAATTTATACGAAAGATCCGCTAAAACCGAGCAAATTTTACAAAATAAAAGCAACCCTAAATCCCGAGCTGTTTGATATAAATTTGGCCCAAGCGCGCTTTAACGACGATATGTTTTTCGATAAGACCAGACGCTACGAGACGCTATTTTACTTTGCGCCTTACAAGGTATTCGACGCTAAGCAAACGATAGAATACATTAGAAAAGGCGGCGTTAGCGTATTCGTAGACGATACTACGAGCGCAAACGAGTATCTAAGCAAGGGTGCGGCAATTTCTAAGATAAATATCGAGCTTTCATCAGCCATCGCGAAGGCACTAAATTACAAACTAAAAGAAGCAAACGCCGATTTCGCGCGCCTTGCCAAATCTTATCCGCAGCACTCGATCTTGCAATACAACCTTGCTTTAAGTTACGCGCAGCTCGGAAATTTCAGCCTTGCGGCAAAACACTTTACGTCAAGCTATCATTTGGATCAAAACAACCATTTAGCCGGCATTTTCGCGGCTATTAGCATGGATATAACGCGCAGTTTAGACCCAAAACTAATAAGCCAAATAAGCAAAAATTTAGAAAGCGATAAAAATACCGACAAGGCGCAGCTTTATACGGCGCTACTAAATTTAATAAATAATAACCAAGGCGCGCTAATTCGCTACTTAGAAGAGCCCAAAGACGAAAATATGCTAAATCTCTCGCTAGACGCCATCATCGCAAAGATCGTGGGTCAAGAGGCGGTCATGAAGCAAAAAACGGCGCGTATGACGCAAATTTTACCCAAAGACGTCATCGCTAATATCTTAAATTTTATAGCTAATAACCGATCCGGCGATATAAAAGAGTACGCAAAGCAGGCGCAAATTTACTTTAAAGATAAAGATTTGGATATGGGCGCCTTTTACCACGGCGCTAGCATAATCCGCAAGCAATACATAAAACTACTGCAAATTTCGGGATTATTAGGCTACGAGCGCGATAAAATTCGAGCACAGCTAAACGCATCGCCCAAAGACGCGAACATAATGCAGACGCTGGCTTACGTGGAACTTTTTTTAGCCGATTTTCAAAACGCATACGCGCTATACAATAAAATCATCGACGAATACAAAATAGACGACGCGAATACGCTATTTCTAGCTTCCGTTGCGGCTACGGGCGCGAATAAAGCGCAAAACGCTATCGCGCTTTTAGAGCTTACCAAACTAACCGATCCAAACGCGCTTGAAAATCGCGCCGCGCTTGGAATCTTGTACCAGCAGCTAGACAACATAGAAGCGGCTCTAATTCAATACGATAAAATCGGCGAAGCGGAATTTAAAAACGAATTTTACGATTTCGAGATAGACTACGGCAAATAAATTCTATAAAATTTTAACCTTCGGCAAGCTAGAAAAGACCAGCCGAAGGCTAAAAGGCGTCCTATAATCGGCGCGATTATTTGTCTTTAACGACCTTTTCTCGCCACTTAGAGCTCTCTTTTTTATCCATGGCTACGTCTTTGGATAGCTCTGCCGCAGCCTCGAAATTCGCGCTTACGCCCGTTTTAGAATTCTCGTATTTTACGGCATTTTGGCGTTTTATGCCGATGCTTTCGGCTTCGCTCGCCGCGTCGATATTAGCGCCTAGAAAGATAAATTCCCAGTCGTATTTTTCTTGTTTATCGCTAATCATCTTTTTAACTTGCGATTTTGAGTATTCGCGGCTGGAATTTTCCTGTCCGTCTGTGATGATTACAAAAAGTACGCGGTTGTTTTTGGCGTAAATATCGGGCACTCTCTCGATGCGTTTAATCGTGCTGCCAACTGCGTCTAGTAGCGCCGTATTGCCGCCCGCAACGTAATCTTTCGAGGTTAGGTTTTCAACCTTTTTAAGCGGCGTACGGTCGTGAATGACGTTAAATTTCGTATCAAAAAGCACCGTCGTAACGCTAGCATCTATATTCTCGTCGCGCTGTTTTTGTATCATCGAGTTAAATCCGCCGATCGTATCGCCCTCAAGTCCGCTCATAGAACCCGATTTATCGAGAATCAGCACGAGCTCTAAATGGTTGCTCGCGTTAGTATCGCTAGGGGTAGCAGGCTGGGCCACTTCTAGGCTTTTGGCAAACAACGCGCCGCATAGCGCGGCAAGAAAAATTAGCTTTTTCATAAATATCCTTTGCGGTGAAATTTTTGCGATTTTACCGAAAGTCGATTAATAAACGAATTTAACCGAAATTTAAAGTCATAAAATTTTAAATTAAACGCGCGGAGTATCTTACGACGAAATTTTAGCGCGAGAAACCGGTCTAAAATTGTAGATTCCTCGTAAAAAAAGAGTTATTAAAGTAAGCTAAAAAATTTATCGCTTACGACCCGCGCGAGCGTAAGCGAAGTAAAATTTAGGTAAGACCCGTAGCAAGCCGTTTTATAGAGATTTAATGCGTAAATAGCTGTTTAGCGCGCCTACGTAAGCCTTTGCGCTAGCCTTCATCGTGTCGATATCAAGCCCGTGCCCTATGACTGCGACAGCCCCGTCAAACTCGACTTTAACGTCTACTTTCGCAAGCGCGTCTTTGCCCTGCGAAACGGCGGTTACTTTATAATCTTTCAGCGCGCCGCTAATGCCGCTAATTCTATCGATAACCTTAAATATCGCGTCCGCCGCGCCGTTACCCAAAGCTGAGTCGCTAATCTGCGCGCCGTCGTGCTTAATCGTAATCGAAGCGCTAGCAAGCGCGCCGCAGCTACTTTGCAAAAGCTCTACCATCTCGTAAGCTTGCGGGATTTTCGTAATCTCGTCGGCCACTAACGCGCGAATATCGTCGTCGAAAATTTCCTTTTTCTTATCGGCTAGATCTTTAAATTTTTCAAACGCCGCATTTAACGCGTCTCCGTCAAGATCAAACCCGAGCGAAATTAGCTTGTCTTTAAACGCGTGGCGCCCGCTGTGTTTGCCTAAAACGAGCGAATTTTTATCCAGCCCTATACTTTCGGCGCTGATAATCTCGTAAGTTTCTTTGTGCTTTAGCACGCCGTCTTGGTGGATACCGCTCTCGTGCGCAAAAGCGTTTTTGCCCACGATCGCTTTATTAGGCTGCGGCTCGATACCGATAATGTTGGCAAGCAGGCGCGAGCTAGGATAAATTTCTTTATGAACGATGCTCGTATAAAGCGGCGAGAAAATATCTCCGCGCGTTTTAATCGCCATTACAATCTCTTCAAGCGCCGCATTCCCCGCGCGCTCGCCGATACCGTTTAAAGTACACTCGACCTGTCTTGCGCCCGCGAGTACCGCCGCAAGCGAGTTTGCCGTAGCCATGCCTAAGTCGTTGTGATTATGAACGGAAACGACCGCGCGACCGCTTATAAACTTAACTATCTCGCCGATACGGTTGGCGATCTCCTGCGGATAGAGATAGCCCACGGTGTCGGGAATATTAATCGTTTTTGCTCCCGCGTTTATTGCGGCGTCGCAAATTTCTTTTAAAAAGCTCATTTCGCTCCTGCATGCGTCCTCGCAGCTAAACTCGACGTCGTCGCAGAACGTTTTTGCGTATTCTACGGCTTGCACGGCGCGTTTGATTACTTCGTCAGGAGTCATTTTTAGCTTAAATTCCATATGAATCGGGCTTGTGGCGATAAAAGTGTGAATTCGCTTAAATTTCGCCGGCGCTAGCGCTTCGCCGGCAGCCTTAATGTCCTTTTCTACCGCGCGAGCAAGCGAACAAACCGCGATATTTGAAGCTTGTTTGGCAATCTGGTTTACCGCGTCGAAATCTCCGGGGCTCGCCGCAGCGAATCCCGCTTCCATCACGTCTACGCCCAAACGCTCTAACTGAAGCGCAATTTGAAGCTTTTCGGCTGTATTCATCGAAGCGCCGGGGCTTTGCTCGCCGTCTCTAAGCGTGGTGTCGAATATTATAATTTTATTTTCGTTCATTTTTCATCCTTTTAAATTTTAGTTTCGTATGATATGAGATAAGTATAGAAATTCGCTGCTTAGCGCAGCAGTAGTAGAGATTTTACGTAACGCGGAGCAAATTTTAAGATGTCCGCGTTCATTGGTTCTCCGTTTTTTTATAATTTTTGCTAAACATAAAAGCCGCCCTTATTATGCCGTAGAAAACATAAACGCTCATAATTATCGTCGCGCTTTCGATCGGGTAAAGATAAAGTATAGAAAAGACTAGCACGAGAGCTACCAAAATACGTATAACGTGGGTTTGTTTTAAATTTATCTTTTTAAAGCTCGGATAGCGGATATTACTTACCATTAAGACCGCCAAAACGCCCTGCAATAGCACGTATATCCACTCGATGCGCAAAAATTCGTAATCAAGATAAATCCCGACCCAAAACGCGCTAACGATCGCAGCCGTAGGTATCGGAAGTCCGATAAATACGTTTGGTTCGTAAGTACCCGTCGTTACGTTAAACCGCGCCAATCTAATAGCGCCGAAAACCACAAACATCGCGGCGATTAGCGCTCCGAATTTGCCGAAATGCTGTCCGATAGTCATATAAAAAAGGATAGCCGGAGCTACGCCAAACGCGACTAGATCAGCCAGACTATCGAATTCTACGCCGAATTTAGAGGTAGTTTTGGTTAGACGCGCTACGCGCCCGTCAAGCCCGTCTAAAATAAGCGATAAGACTATATAAATTATAGCCTTAAAATAATTGCCCTGAATAGAAGATATGGCGCTAATAACGCCCAAAAATGCGCTTGCGGCGGTAAAAAGATTAGGCAATATATACATCAAATGCATTTTTTGTAAATTATTCATTTCGGCTTCCTTTATCAAAATAGCCTAGTATTTCGCCCGCGCGTAATCCGTCGCCGACGCTAACGCAAATTTTAGCGCTCACGGGCGCGTAAAAGGCTACCGTTCCGCTACCTAAAAAGCCGAATTTCCTACCCGCCCTTAGCTCCTTTACTCTCTCTACGTCAAGTTCCCTGCTTAGCGCGCCCGCGACTATCCGTAAAGCGAAATTTTGCGAGTCGTTTTTACAAACATAAAGCGCTCGCTCGTTTAACGCGTCTGAAATTTTCATCCGCCCGCACAAAAATAACCCGTGTCTACGACGAAATTGCTCTACTTTCATATCGCACGGAGCGCGTAAAGTTCCGACCGAAAAAAGCGATTTTTCTATTAAAATTTTAGTAAATTTTTGTTCGTCGAGCGTAGCGATCGAAATTTCTCTAACCTCGCCGTCTATCGGCGCTAAAAACGCCGCCGCATCGTCGGTCTTAGGCTCTCGTTCCGGATCTCTAAAAAAGTATAAGGCAAAAATAAACAAGACTAAGAATAACGGCGTAAAAATTCCGCATGCCGAAGAGATAAGGGCGAGTACGCCCCAAAACACGATATATTTTAGCCCGCTTTTTGCCAAATACCCCGTCATTTCGCGCCTTTTGCATCCTCGTCGTCGTAAGAATTTAGCCTTGATTCAAGCCCCTTTTCTTCCTCGTAAGTCTTGATAATATCTCTTACTCTTTTACCCTCGATCGTCTCTTCTTCGTAAAGCGCGCTCACCATGTTTTCTATCGCGCCGTTATACGTCGTAAGCGCTTCTAGAACGGCTTTATAGCGCTCTGTTAACATGGTTTTTACGAAATCGTCTACTTTCTCCGCCATTTTATCGCTGTAATCTTTAATCGTTTGACCGCCGTTTAAAAACGTCGAACGCTGCTTTTCAAGTACCATAAGCCCGGCTACGTCGCTCATGCCGTACATCGATACCATCGCTTTTATAATGTCGGTAGCCCGCTCCAAGTCGTTGCTAGCGCCCGTAGAAATTTCTTTAATAAAAATTTCCTCCGCCGCGCGCCCGCCGAGCAACACGTCCACCTCGGCAATTAGCTCATGGCGCTGCATCATAAATTTATTTTCTTCGGGCGTATTTAACGTATAGCCCAGCGCCGCAAGTCCTCGCGGAACGACCGAAACCTTAGTGACGCGTTTTGCGCCCTTGGTAATCTCGGCGATGAGCGCGTGTCCGCACTCGTGATAAGTTACGATCTTTTTCTCTTTCGGATTTACGCGCCGCGATTTTTTCTCTAATCCAGCGATTGAACGCTCTACGGCTTCTATTAGATCGTCTTGCGTAACGGCCGGCTTTGATTTTCTACCCGCTAATAGCGCGGCTTCGTTTATAATATTTTCCAAATCCGCGCCCGCAAGTCCGGTCGTCATTCTGCCTATTTGCTCGATATCGACGTTCCTATCGAGTTTTACGTCTTTAATATGCACTCTTAAAATATCGCAGCGTCCTTTAAAATCGGGCTTATCGACTAGTACCTGCCTATCAAAGCGCCCCGGTCTTAACAACGCGGCGTCTAAAATTTCGGGACGGTTAGTCGCAGCGATTACGATGACCGGCGATTTATCCGCGTCAAATCCGTCCATTTCGGAAAGCAGCTGATTTAAAGTCTGCTCCCGCTCGTCGTTTCCGCCCATAGGGCCGGAGTTTCTACTCTTGCCGATCGCGTCGATCTCGTCGATAAATACGATCGAAGGCGCCTCTTTTTTCGCATTTTCGAACAAATCTCGTACGCGGCTTGCGCCTACGCCTACGAACATTTCTATAAAGCTTGACGCCGACATAGAAAAAAACGGTACGTTGGCTTCGCCCGCAACCGCGCGCGCAAGTAGCGTTTTACCGGTTCCGGGGGGACCTACGAGTAAAATTCCCTTCGGAATTTTCGCGCCTAAATTTAGGTATTTATCGGGACTTTTTAAGTAATCCACGATCTCTTGCACCTCTTCTTTAGCCTCCTCTACGCCGGCTACGTCATCGAATTTTACCTTGGGCTTTTCAGAATTTATTAACTTCTTGGCGCTTCCGATACCCAAAATTCCTCCGCCCATATTTCGCTGCATCCTACTAGCCAAAAACATCCAAATTCCAAAAAATATAAACACCGGCAAAACCCACGAGAAGATCAGCTCGCTAAACCAGTTCGTATCGCTGTAAGCGGCATATCCGATGCCGTTTTCTTCAAGTAGTCCGACGAGCGTAGGGTCGCTTACGCGGCGCGTAACGTAGATATTTTTATCCGTTCCAACCGCTCTTATCATACCTTCCGATATCGCTACTTCGCTAATTTGCTTGGCTTTAACCATATTTTTAAAATCGGAATACGCGATCGTTTTACTTTGGGCTTGCGCGTTCGTAAACCCCGCCGTCATCGGATCGCCCGTAAGCGTTCTAAACGCAAGCACGATTACGATGGCGAAAATGGCGAATATAAAAATCGGATTTTTGTTAAAAAAGCCGCCGTTATTTTGATTTTTATCGTTTTGGTTATTCATTAAATTCCTTAAATTTTCATAAAAACATAGCTCATCCAGTCATTTAGCCGCTTTTTCTCGACTAGTTTAAGCTCTTTAAAAGTATCTTCTAACCTATCTTGGTATTTTTCTAGAATTCCGGAAAGCACGAGCACGGCACCGTCTTTTAGCGCCCGTTTTAGATCGTTTGCCAACATAAAAATCACGTCTGCGATAATATTTGCGACTACGATATCGTATTTTTGCTCCAAATTTGCGATTGAGCCGGTCCAAATTTTATTAAATTTCACGCCGTTTAACTCCGCATTAGCCGAGGCGCTTTGTGTCGCCTGATCGTCGGTATCGCACGCATCTACGATACAACCGAGCTTTGCCAGCGCGATACTTAAAATCCCGCTTCCGCAACCTACGTCAAGCGCACACAAACCGCTTTTAGCGTATTTTTGTAAAAACAAAATGCACGAACTCGTGCTTTCGTGATGACCCGACCCGAATGCGAGCGCCGGGTCTATAATAATATCTATCGCGCCTTTTTTGGGGGCTTCCCAGCTTGGACGAACGTAAATTTTATCTAGCAAAATCGGTTGCACGGCCTTTTTGTATTCGTTTATCCAGTCTTTATTTTCTCGCTCGCAAATTTTAGTTTGCAAGTCGTTTGCCGTACCCGTAATCTCGCTTAACTTTGCGGCGTACTCGCACGCGCCCCACTCTATTTGCGATAAATCGTCCTCGTCGCGTACGATTATTTCACCGTCTTTTTCTTCGACGCAAGTTACGCCTAACTCAAAAAGAAGCTCTAAAATTTCGTCGTAAAACGCCGTAGTTTTAAGGCTTAACTCGTAAAATTTATCTTGCATTATCCAAGGACATCTTCAAGTTTTTCTTTCAAAACTTGTGGAGTAAAAGGCTTAACGATGTAGTTATTTACGCCCGCTTTTAGCGCCGTAATTACTTCGGCTTTGCCTCCCTCCGTGGTTACCATAATGATAGGCATATCGGCGTATTTTGCTTCTGCGCGTACTTTTTTCACTAGTTCAAGCCCGTTCATTTCAGGCATATTCCAGTCCGTAATAAGTACGTCTATATCGGCGTTTTGAGTAAGCAGAGCCCAGGCTTCTACGCCGTGTTCGGCTTCTAAAATTTGCTCGTGTCCGAGTCTTTGAAGCGTGTTTTTAATGATTCTTCTCATTGTTGAGCTGTCGTCTACGACCAAAATTTTCACTTAACGTCCTTTAAAATCAAAAATTGCTTTATTCTAACAAATTTTATATTTATCAAAGCTTTAATTTATAAAACTTCTCTAAGCGCCGCTTTTAAATCGATCCTACCCTCGTAATACGCCTTCCCTACGATCACGCCGCCGACCTCGCCAGTATTTTTAAGCGCCAAAATATCTTCTAGGCAGCTCACTCCGCCGCTCGCTATCGTTTCTACTCCGCCCGCGCGCGCGATTTGCCTCGTAAATTCGATGTTTACGCCGCCTAGCATACCGTCTTTGCTAATATCCGTGCAAATTATCGCTTGCACGCCCGCGCCCGCAAACGTCGCAGCTAGATCGCTCGCTTTTATCTCGCTTACGTCCGCCCAGCCCTGTACGGCGACGTACCCGTCTTTTGCATCGATGCCCACGACGACGGGATAAATTTTAGCCATTTTTTTTACGAAACCCGGATCTTTTAGCGCGACCGAGCCTAGTATCGCGCGGTTTACGCCAAGCTCCAAATAAGCCTTTATGCGGGCTTCGTCACGAATTCCTCCGCCTACTTGCACTCGTAAATTCGTAGATTTTACTATCCTTTCGATCGTCTTAAAATTTACCGCTTCTCCCGCAAACGCGCCGTCAAGATCCACGACATGAAGCCACTTTGCGCCCATATCTTCGAATTCTTTCGCAAGATTTTGCGGCTCGTCGCTATAAATTTTAGCGCTGCTCATCTCACCCTTGCTTAGTCTTACCGCTTTGCCATCTTTTAAATCTATCGCAGGGAAAATTTCCATCACAACCTCGCAAAATTTTCTAAAATTTTAAGTCCCGCCTCGTGGCTTTTTTCGGGATGAGGCTGAAATCCGTAAATATTTTCGCACGCTACGGCGGAGACGAATTTATAACCATAATCGCTAAATGCGAGCGCGAATTTCTCGTCGCAAACGACGTGGTAACTGTGGACGAAATAAAGATATTCGCTTTTATCTAGCCCAGCGTTTATCGGCGTTCGTTTCGTAAAATTTAGCAAATTCCAGCCTACTTGCGGTACTTTTAAGGGCTGCTCGAATCTAGCGGTATCGAATTTTACCACGCGCCCGCTAATTAGTCCGAGCCCCGCGTTACTGCCGAATTCCTCGCTTTGCTCAAATAGCAGCTGCATACCCAGGCAAATGCCTAAAAAGGGCTTACCCGTCGCGATAAATTCGCGCGCGGCTTCGTCGAAATTCGCGGCTTTTAGCCTAGCCATCGCCTCGCCGAACGCGCCTACTCCGGGAAGCACGATGCGGTCGTAAAATTTCAGCTGTCCCGCATCGCTAACCAGCTCGCATTCTTGCCCCAAAAAGCTAAACGCGTTTATTACGCTTCTGATATTTCCCGCCTTATAGTCGATTATACCGATCATTTGCCGTCCTGCTTTTTCACGCTAAATAAATAGACGCTAAGCGCTATCATAAGCAACGCTACGCCGCCGATTAGATAGATCGCGTTGATGATATTTTCAGGCGAGGTGATAGCAAATTTAAACACGAGCATTAGCGCTTCTATCGCAAGAGCGATGATGATAGAGCCGATAAATCGCACCATCGTCTTATACATTACGCCGTCTTCGCCCCGATTTTTACCAAGCACTTCCTCTTCGAAAATCGTTTTAACCAGATCAAAAATCGCCAGCGCTAACGTAAGCACGATAGTGGAGGAAAAAATTTCCTCGATATCTATAAATTCCGCGCTTTTTAGGGCGAAATTTTTAACTCCGTGCCAAAATAAAAACGCGCAAATCATAAAAAGCGCGGCGCAAAATAACGTATAGACGGACTTCAAAAATTTATTGAAGTAGTTTTCGGCTAGCCCGTCGTCGGTGATTTTTAGCATATTTTCCAGCGAAATATCGACGCAGGCTATAAATTTTAGCTCATTTTTATCGTCAAATATCGGCGCGCTGGCGGTTACGCACAAATTTCCGTTAAAATTCGACGGATACGGGTCACTTAAAACGAAGCGCTTTTCGCGCACGACTTTATAATAATAAGCGCGGCTCGCGTGATTTTTGGCTTGTAAATTTTGTCCCGAAGCCTCTTGCGGCGCTAAATTTGGACTTACGTAGCTTGAAATCTGCTCGCCCGCCGCGTCTAAAACGTAAAACGCGTCAAGCCCGCCCAGCTCGCTCGCAATGCTTTCAAGCCCGCCTTTAACGCTCTCGTGTGAGACCGCCGGCAGACGATTGGGTAAATTTCGACTAAACAAATAGCATAAATAAGCGCGCGCCTTGTATCGAGTGTCCGCGAAGCGCTGAATATCTTTTATTACCAAGATTATCCTTTTAAATTTAAAGCGTGGTTAAACTCGGGCACAATTTGCTTCAACGCGTCCGCGATTTGCTCGTCTTCAAGAGCTAAAAGCTTTAAAATTTGCTCATTTAAAAGCTCAAGATCGTAAGGCTGCGAGTGCGTTACGAAGATGCTTTCGAATTTCGTCTTAACGTCGTCCGCGTTAATAAGCAGCTCTTCGTAAAGCTTTTCGCCCGGACGAAGCCCGACGAATTCGATTCCCAAATGCTCTTTATTTGAAAGCAGCAGCATCTTTTTAGCAAGATCTACTATCTTAACCGGCTCGCCCATATCTAGCACGAAAAGCTCGCCGCCTTCCGCGATAGACGCCGCTTGCAGCACTAGCTGACAGGCTTCGCTAGTTAGCATAAAATAGCGCGTAATCTCCGGATGCGTGACAGAAAGTGGTTTATTCGCGGCGATTTGGGATTTAAATTTAGGAATGACGCTACCGCTTGATCCAAGCACGTTGCCAAACCTCACGCACACGATCTCGCACGCGCCTTTTTCGTTCGAATTTAGCGCATAAAGTTCACAGACGCGCTTTGTCGTACCCATAATGTTAGTCGGCCGCACGGCTTTATCGGAACTTATGACGACTACTTTTTTCACGCCGTGTTTTTTGGATAGATCGATTACGTTTTTAGTGCCTAAAATATTATTTTCGACCGCCGAACGCGGGTTTTGCTCGCAAAGCGGCACGTGCTTATACGCTGCGGCGTGGATCACGATTTGCGGCGAAAATTCCTCGAAGATTTCCTCAAAATCGCGTAAATTCGTGATATTTACGAGCTTGCTTATCGTGCGGGCGTCGCGCGTATCCTCGCCGATTTTATAAAGGTTAAATTCGCTATGCTCGACCATTATTAGCCGTCTAACGCCGAATTTTAGGCACTGTTTGCAAATTTCGCTACCGATGCTGCCGCCCGCGCCCGTCACGAGAGCTACTTTATCTTTTAAAAAATTCGCTATCGCTTCGGGATTTAAATCTTTGGGCTTTCTAGCCAGCAAATCTTCGATAGAAATGTCTCTAACCGGCTCTTTTTCGATTAGCGAAAAGAGTTTTACGTCGCGAATTCCTTGCGCGGTAAGCTCGTCGAACACGACTTGCAACTCGTCTTGCGTAAGAGCGAGGGCTATAATGGCGGTTTTTACGCCGTAATCTTTAATAATACTAGGAATTTTAGCCTTGTCCTGCACCAAAAATCCGTCGCAATAAGTGCCTATAAGATCGGCTCTGCCGTCTACTACCGCAACCGCGTAGAAATCGAGATACCCTTGCTTTAAACCGTTTAGCACGTGAATAGCCTTCGTCGTAGCGCCGAATATCACGCAAGGCTCGCCCTTATGCGGCTTTGAGGAAAAATCTAGAAACATCCGCTTTGAAATTCGCAAAAAGCCCACGAGCAGGCACGAAATGATCGTATCGATTAAAATTACACTTTGCGGATACGGATTTAAAAAATCTTGAATAATGAAGTAAATGACCGTAAAAACGACCGCCGCGCAAAGGTGAACTAGAAGAATTTTTCGCGCTTCGTTAAGCCCGAAAAATCTCCACGGCACCTTGTAAATTTTAAAAAGCCACATAAAGAAAAATTTAAGCGGCGTAAGTAAAAACATCGTCGTAAAAAATCCGCGGATGTAAATTTCGGGGATATTCCCGTTAAATCTAAGAAGATAAGCGGCGTAAATCGAAGCGGCGAAAATAAGCGTATCGCCGATTAGAAAAAATAGCAGGCGTTTTAGCTTCGTCGCTTGCAAGATTATCATTTTACAAATTTTCCTTTACGATTTTTATCACGCACATCTGCGTCGCCTCGTCCATATCGCTACCGCTAGGCAGGCAGATACCGCGCGCAAACATCTCCTCGCTAGTACCGTCAGTAAACGCTAGCGCTCCCTTAAACACCGGCTGCATGTGCATCGGCTTCCAAAGCGGACGACTTTCTATATTTTCCTTCGCAAGCGCCTCTATCACGCGTAGATGCGCGCCTTTTTCTTTAAACAGCGCGGTCGTTAGCCAGCGGTTGCCGCGAGAATTTGCAATCTCAGGCATAAAATCCATATCTCCGCAAAGCTCGCGCTCGTAAATTTCAAATACTTTCCGCTTCGCCGCCACTCGCGCTTCTAAAACCTCCATCTGCGCCGTTCCGATCGCGCCTAGAACGTTGCTTAGACGGTAGTTGTAGCCGTAGTCTTTGTGTTCGTAGTGAAGTAGCGGTTCGCGCGCCTGCGTGCTGTAATAGCGGGCTTTTTCGACGAGCGCTTCGTCGTTCCCTATTAGCATGCCGCCGCCCGAGGTGGTAATAATCTTATTGCCGTTAAAGCTAAGCGCGCCCATAACGCCGAACGTTCCTAGCGCCTTACCATCATAAAATCCGCCCAGCGCCTCGGCCGCGTCCTCTACTAGCGCGATACCCTCCGCCTCGCAAATTTCGCAAATTTCCTTCATTTTTGCAGCCTGACCGTAAAGGTGCGTTACGACTAGCACCTTTGGCTTTTTAGGCGAGTTAGCTATCGCTTTTTTTAGTAGCTCGGGACTTAGGTTCCAGCTTTCGTCGCTATCAACGAAGACGGGCGTCGCGCTTTGATAAAGTATCGGGCTAACGGACGCCATAAAGGTAAAGCTAGACGCCAGCACGACGTCGCCCGCTGCAACGCCGAGAACTCGCAAAGCAAGGTGTAGCGCCGCCGTCCCCGCGCTAAGCGCCAAAGCGTCCTTTGCGCCCGTGTAAGCTTTGACGCTAGCTTCGAATTTATTCACGTATTCGCCAAGCGGCGCGATGTAGTTACTCTTAAAAACCTCGGCAATATACTCTTGCTCGCGTCCGCTCATATTGGGCGGGCTTAAAAATACTCTTTGCATTTGATTTCCTTTAAAATTTTCGCGTGATTTTAGCACTATAATATAAATTTTGATAATTTTTTGTTCATATTTCGGGCTAAATTTTCGCTCTCCGCTCAGTTTATTTCGTTAAAATTTCATGCGGCTAGCGAGCCGCTCTTAAAAAATTTTGCTAAATTTTAAAGTTTTCTGCGTTCGCGCGCCGGATTACCGTAGGCGACGCTACCGGCTGCGATATCTCGTACTACGACGCTACCCGCTCCGATGACGCAGTTTGCACCGATTTTTACGCACTGGATGACGCATGAACCTATGCCTACGTGGGTATATGCACCCACGATTACGCCGCCTGCTAGCGCCGCGTTTGGGCTAACGTGGGCAAAATCGCCGATCTCGCAGTCATGCTCGATGATCGCGCCAGTGTTTATTATCGCGCCCTCGCCTATTACAACGCGCGCGTTTATGACGGCATTTGGCATCACGACCGCGCCCTCGCCTATTTGTGCGCTAGCGCTTACGACCGCGCTTGGGTGAATCAAGTGTGCAACGCCAAAGCCGACGTTTTTTACTCTTTCTTGCAGGATGCGCCTGATTTTATTGTCTCCGATAGCCACGATCACGTCCGCTTTTTCTAAGCTCGGGTCAAATTTGAGCACGTTTTTGCCGTCAAATTTGGCGTCGTCCAAAAACACGACCTCGCCGTATCCGCAGGCTCTTGCGACATCCGCGACGACGGCTCCGTGTCCGCTAAAGCCGTAAACGTAAATTTTAGTTGCGGCCATTAAATTTCTCCGTCGTGGCCATGCCTTCTTTGCTCACGCCGCTTCGTTTTAGCACCTTTTGCACCGTTAAAATCGCGATTTTAACGTCCAGTGCAAAGCTAAGCTCTCGGACGTATCTCGCGTCAAATTTAAACTTCTCCGCCCAGCTGATCGCATTGCGGCCGTTTACCTGCGCTAGACCCGTAATACCGGGTCTCACGTCGTGGCGGGTCGCCTGCTCGGCGTCGTAAAGAGGCAGATACTCAACCAAAAGCGGACGCGGCCCGATGAAGCTCATATCGCCTTTTAACACGTTAAAAAGCTGCGGCAGCTCGTCAAGGCTGAGGCTTCTAACGGTCTTGCCGATACCATTTAGGCGCATCTCGTCGGGCAGTAGCTCGCCGTCCGCGTCGCGCTCGTCGCTCATCGTTTTAAATTTGTAA
>NZ_CAJPMA010000028.1 GCF_905371695.1 uncultured Campylobacter sp.
TATATAGAAAAAGGCTTAAACCTAGATTAAAAAAATAGGTTTAAGCGGGGGGGGGTTAGAAAATTGAAGATAAAATTTTAGATAAGCTAACTTTATCGTTAAAAATAATGTCGCTATTTTGCGAATCAAGCTTAAATTTAACTCTCGTATCGCCGTCTTGTTTTTGTAAAATTCCGTTTTCTACAAAAACCGGTTCAAGTAGCGCTATTTCAGGTACTTGATACAAAAATTCCCCTATACCGCCGTTTACTTTAAGCTCTCCGTCAAAGATAAACGCCGATAAATTTTGAGACATATCTTTGTTTTTATCATAGTTTTTAACGCCGAAATTTACGCTCAGGTTAAGCTTTTTGTCTTTGCCGTTTTTTATGCTAAATTCGCTTATTTTTACACTAGGATCGCTAGCTAGTAGCTCGCCCGTATCGGCAAGCAGCGCCTCAAATATTTTATCTTTGTATCCGTCAAGCGCCTCTTTGCTTTCAAAATTCACGTCTTTGGCGACTTCATCGATTTTTTTATAAAGCTTTTTCAAAGCCTCTACATTAAAATTTTCAAGCTGAGATACGATTTTAAGATCTTTAAATTTCTCGCCGTTTACATCTATTAGCGCAACACCGCCTTCGGCTTTATCGCTCAAAAGTCCGTTTTTAACGTCGGTTGCACCTTTGTATGAGCCGTCTTGTACGTTTAAAGAAACTTCCTCGTTCCCGTTAATTTTCATCGCGATTTTTTTAAATCCGCCCGTATATTCTAGCGGCACGAGCGCATAGTCGTAGTTTAAAAACGCTTCTGGATCGATCGGTTCAAAATAAGATATAGCGTAGAATAAATTTTGCAAATCAATCTTTATATCTTCACCGTCTTTTTTAGCATCGAAATTTATACCGTCTACGTTAAGCGCGATTTTGCTTATCTTGTGCTTTACGGAGTCTATTTTTACCGCTATATTTTTCGTTGTAAATTTATCGTCTTCATGCGCCATATTTACGTCGCTTAGGCGAATTTCGCCGTATTTTTTACCGTCGAGCGCCGCCGTAACGTCAGCCGTCGCGACTAAATTCGAACCGAAAAATAACGCGGCGAAATTTTTATACTCGCCGTTTTGTACGTAAATTTTAGACGAAATTTTAGCTCCCGAAAATATCGCATCCAACCCGTGATTAATCTGCGTATCTACCTTTAAGATTAGCTCCTCGCTAGCGCCTATTTTTTGCATAACTTCTTTTTTAACGACTAGCTCGTACGAGCCGCTAGACGCGAGAAAACCCTTCTCATAAGCGGCGTTTTTAATCTCCGCATCGTTTAGTGTTTTGCTAACGTTGGCGAGTATCCTGTCATACTCTTGCTTTGCCTTGTCCGAGACAAAGTAAGCCGCTCCGAAACCGACTATCGCCAGTAAAACTAAAATAGATAAAATTTTTTTCATCTTTTCCCTTTCTTTGCAGTTGCTTTTTGTAAAAAATACCAAATCGCGCCTAGCGCGCAGCCCATCGCAAGAGGCATAATATACCCGTGCGCGCCCAAATAATCACCCGCGCGCATAAACATATCTCCGGCCTTGTAGCTCGCCGCGCCTAAAACTATCGCCCAAATTAGCGAGCTTATAAAATTTATCGCGCTAAATTTTACAAACGAATACTTCGTAAGCCCGACCGCGATCGGTACGAGCGTTTTTACGCCGTAAATAAATTTTTTGATCAGTATGATTTTATCGCCGTATCTTTTCATTAATATATGCGAATAGGCAAGCTTTCGTTTGTGGGTCGCTAAATACGGCATTACGGCGCTTTTGTTGTATCTAGCTAGATAAAAAAGCATCGTATCGCCGAGAGTATTGGCGACCGTAGCTACCGCGATGCTAGCGGTTAAGTCCATCTTACCCGCATGGCTTAGCACGCCCGCAGCGATGATAGCGACCATTCCGCCGCCTAGCGAATATAAAAAAAGTATCACGTAGCCGTATATCGAGAGCGAATTTAAAATTTCTTGCATCTACGCCCTTAAAATTTCGACGCTACGCCCAGAAGTTGCTCGTAAGCGTATCCGTCTTGCTTTAAATTTTCGTTTTTAACCTTGATAACCGCGCCACCGAAGCTCGCCCCCGCGAAAAATCCGCTATTTTGAGCGTAAGCGTAAATATCGTTTGAAAACGTAACGTCGCTTAGTTTGTTAAATTTTAACCCCCGATCGCCGAATGATACCGATGCATCGGAGTCGATGGCTAGTTTTGAGCTTTTAATCTCGTTTATTACGCTATCTTTCATTATAAAAAGCACGAGCGAGCTATCGTCGTAGCCGATTTGCAGTCCCACGCTGCCGCCGCTTATTTGCACGGGTAAAATTTGACTAGGCGATTCCAACGATCCCACGATCATTACGCCGTCTCCGCCCATTCCGCCGACTACGAAGCCTACTTTTTTTACGCTAGGAAAAACGATCGTAGCTCTTGCCTTTTGGATAAAAGATCGAACCGGCGCATCGTGGTTTGCCCGCATTGTCGTTACGAACGAATTAGCCGCTTCAAGCACGAGCTCCTCGCCGGCAAAGCAAAAAACGCACGCGCTTAAAAGAATTAAAATTTTCTTCATAAATTTTACCTATTTAGCCGTCTCTATCGCGCGCGTTTCGCGAATGACGTTTACTTTGATCTCGCCCGGATACTGCACTTTTTGCTCAATCTCGGCGGCGATCTCTTTGGCGATTAACGCCGCCTCGTCGTCGTTAATCAGCTTTGCGTTTGCGATTACGCGAATTTCGCGACCGGCGTTTATCGCATAGGCCTGTTTGACGCCGTCTTTGCTTTTCGCGATATTTTCGATTTCCTCGACGCGTTTTAAAAAGCTTTCTAATACCTCCCTGCGCGCCCCCGGGCGTGCCGCGCTAAGCGCGTCCGCGGCGCAAACGGCGGCGCTTTCTACGCTAGTAGCCTCTTCGTGTCCGTGGTGAGCATAGATGGCGTTAATTACCACCGGATGCTCTTTGTAACGCTTACAGATCTCGCCGCCTAAATCTACGTGAGAACCTTCAAACTCGTGCGTTAGCGCCTTACCGATATCGTGGAGCAGCCCCGCGCGCTTGGCTAGTTTTTCGTCTCCGCCGGTTTCCGCGGCGATTATACCGGCAAGATGCGCTACTTCAAGGCTGTGAGCTAGCGCGTTTTGTCCGTAGCTGGCGCGAAATTTTAGCTTACCTATTAATTTCAATATCTCGGGATGAATCCTATTTAACCCCAAATCCATCACAATATTCTCGCCCTCTTCTAGGATTGAAGCTTCAAATTCCTCCGTTACTTTTTTATGAAGCTCCTCGATACGCGCAGGCTGAATTCGCCCGTCCTCGACCAAAAGCTCGATCACGCGGGTAGCGATGGCACGACGGTAGAGATTGAAGCTGCTAAGCACGATGGCGTGCGGCGTATCGTCGATGATAACATCCACGCCCAAAACCATTTCGAGAGTTTTTACGTTTCTTCCTTCTTTGCCTATTATTCGGCCTTTTAACTCGTCGTTTTTGATATCTACGACGTTAATTAGCCGCTCGGCGGCGAATTCGCCCGCAAAGCGCGACGTGGCTTGGGCTAAAATGTAATTCGCCTTTTTCTTACCCTCTCTGCGAGCCTCCTCTTCGTATTTTCGCACGATATGAGCGATATCGGCGCGAGATTGTTCTTCAACCTTTTTTAATACCTCTTCGCGCGCTTCGGCTTGCGTTAGCCCCGCGGCTCGCTCTAATACTTTTAACGCTTGCGAAATTTTTTCTTGATACGTAGTTTTTAGTCTAGCACCCTCGTCGTACGCGGCTTTAGCGTCTAGTTTATCTTTCTCAAACGCGGCTATCTTCGCTTCCAGAGCGTCGCTTTGATTTTGCAAATTTTGCTCTTTTTTATTTAGCTCGTCGAATTTTTGGTTATACTCTTTTTGGAGTTTCAAGCCCTTGTCGTCGTATTTTTTCTTTACTTCTAATTCTGCCTCTTGGACGGATATTTTAGCGTCTTTTAGCGTCCGCTCCGCTTCGTATTCTATCGTCTTTGCTTTTGCTTTGGCCTGCTCTAAAAAGATATTATAGTTTGCATCGTTTATTTTTTTTGCATACATACTTCCGGCCCAAGCGCCCGCGGCCGCCGTGGCTATACTTACAAATACTTCTATCATATTTTTTCCTTATATAAATTTTATTAGGGGTTACGTAAATATCGCCTTTTGCGTCATAATCTAGCGAGATGATTTCGCTTGTAAAAAAGTCTTTTACGCTTACGAAAAGGATGATTTTAGGACGAAATTTAATAGAGGAAAAGAATCTATCGTAAAATCCCTTTCCATGTCCTATTCTTGCCATATTACAGTCTACTCCGACGGCGGGAACTACGGCTATATCGAGCTTTACGTCACCGATTTTACGCCCAGAAGGCTGTCTAACGTTAAATTTAGCAACCGAAAAAGGCAGGCGCAATCTTACCATTTTTAAGTTAACGCCGACCATAAACGGCGCGTAAAATTTGCATTTATGGCTAAATTTCCGCCTTACCTTTAACACGTCTGGCTCGTAACCAAGCGGCAAATACAGCAAAATATTCTTCGCGCCCGTAGTTTTTATTATTTCGCCTATCTCGCGGATAGCACCGTAGTGCGCGCATTTTGCGACGTGCGCCGTATTTTTTAGTTCCGCTAAATTTTTACTTCTAAATTCGTTTTTGTCTAGTTTAACGCTCATTTTATCAACTTTTAGTATAATCCCGCACAAAAAAATAAAAAGGGATTATATGAAATTTAAGTCGCTAATTATAGCATTATTATGCATTTTTACGTTTTTAGGCTGCGAAAACAAGACGGACGAGCAAACGCAAACTAAAAACGAGCAAAATTTAGACAAACAAACTACCGCTACCGTAAAAACGGCGCCGCAAATCGAGCAAAAGAAGGCGGACGACGAAGCGCAAAACTCAGGCAAAATCACCCTAAATTTACTGAACGGGCAAACTATCGATTTAGAAAAAAAAGAAAACGGATTTAACCTAAAAAGTAACGATAAGGCTACGCTTTTCATATTTTTCGCTACTTGGTGCCCGCCGTGCAAAGCAGAAATTCCGCATTTAAATAATTTAAGCGAGAAATTTAAAAAAGAACTAAACATAGTGGGCGTGCTGCTTGAAGACAAAGACGCGCAAGAAGTAGCGATGTTCGCCAAAAAATATAATATAAAATACGACGTTTCCGTGGGCGAAGGCAACTTCGCTTTTGAAAAAGCTATCGGCGGGATAATGGGGCTACCGTCGTCGATGCTTCTAAAACCTAACGGCGAAGTTTTTAGCGCATACCGAGGCTTAGTACCGGAAGAAATGATGGAGAGCGATATAAATAAGGCGATAGAGCAATGATAAGCTTTTTAAAAAAGGGTTTCGAGCGGACATTCGGCGCCATAATCTCCGCTAAAACCGATAAAAAGATAACCAAAGAAAATTTAGAGGAAATTTTACTAGAAGCAGACGTACCCTACGAGATAGTAGAAGAGATCATATACTACTTACCGCCGCAAGAAGAAGTTAAGCGCGCCGACCTTCGCCGCGTAATGAGCGCTTATTTTATCTACGAAAACGAGCGCGAGATAAAGCCCGACAAGCCGTTCGTCGATCTAATCTTAGGCGTAAACGGCGCAGGCAAGACGACTACCATCGCAAAGCTGGCGAATTTATATAAAAACGCAGGTAAAAGCGTGATATTGGGCGCTTGCGACACATTTCGCGCGGGAGCGATAGAGCAGCTGCGTCAATGGTCTTTACGCCTAGACGTGCCGATAATAGCGGCAAAGCAGGGGCACGATCCTTCGGCGGTGGCTTTCGATACGATAAGCTCCGCGTTAGCGCGCGGAATAGATCGCGTCGTATTAGATACTGCCGGAAGACTGCAAAATCAGACTAATTTGGCTAACGAGCTAAATAAAATCGTAAGAATTTCAAGCAAAGCTTACGAGCGTGCGCCTCACCGCAAAATTTTGATCCTTGACGGTACGCAAGGCAACGCTGGCGTCGCGCAGGCAAAGGCCTTTAACGAAATCGTAAAGCTCGACGGCGTGATAATTACGAAGCTAGACGGCACGCCAAAAGGCGGAGCGCTGTTCGGCGTCGCACGCGAGCTTGAACTACCGATTTTTTACGTAGGCGTCGGAGAGGGTATGAACGATCTCGTAAAATTCGATCCGGACGAATTTTTAGACGGATTAACGGATACTATTTTTGGATAATAGCAAAAATTCGGGCTTAAATTTAAAAGCCGTAACGCTAAAATTTTTAAAATTCGAGCCTCTTTTTAAAATTTCGTTTTTTATCTGTCTGCTTGCGGTCGAATATCTAGCTACGACGTCTCGTCGTATCGAAATAGTCGAGAGCTCTTGGGATAAGTTCAATCATTTTCTAGCTTTTGGCATACTTTACGGACTTTTAAATTTCGGCTGGCAAAGCGGACACGCCGCAAAATTTTACGTAAAATTTTGCATACTTTTAGCCTTCGGCGCGCAAATAGAGCTAGTACAAAACCTCTTACCGAACCGCTATTTTAGCTTGCTAGATATCGTCGCGGATTGCGTAGGCATCGCGCTTGGCGCGCTAATTTGCAAAATTTTAATAAAGGCTTTAAATGGCAAAGTCTAAAAGCGTCTTTGAATGCCAAGCCTGCGGCGCGCAGCAGAGCAAATGGATCGGCAAATGCCCTCAGTGCGGTGCTTGGGATAGTTTCGTAGAACTTACGCAAACGCAGATAAAAGCTAGCGAAGAGATCGCTAAATTTTCAACCTCCCCTAGCCGCGCGGTCAGTATCGAGCAGGTGCAGATCGAGAAAATAAACCGCTTTGCGACGCGCGATAGCGAGCTTGACTTGGTATTAGGCGGCGGCGTAGTAGAGGGCTCGCTGGTGCTAATCGGCGGAAGTCCCGGTATCGGCAAATCCACGCTTTTACTTAAAATCGCTTCAAATTTGGCGGCCGACGGACGAAAGGCGCTATACGTAAGCGGCGAGGAGAGCGCCAGTCAGATCAAAATGCGCGCCGAGCGCTTAGGCGCGATCGATGCGAACCTATTTTTACTAACCGAAATTTGCCTAGAAAATATCCTCGCCGAACTTGCTAAAAACGAATATAAAATTTTAATCATCGACTCCATTCAAACGCTTTATAGCGAAAAAATCGGCTCCGCTCCTGGCTCTATCTCGCAGGTGCGCGAGATAACTTTTGAACTCATGAGGCTTGCAAAAGATAGAAATATCAGCATTTTTATCATCGGACACATTACGAAAGAAGGCGCAATCGCGGGACCTAGGGTGTTAGAGCACATGGTAGACGTGGTGCTATATTTCGAGGGCGACGCGAGTAGAGAGCTGCGACTCTTACGCGGATTTAAAAATCGCTTCGGCTCGACTAGCGAGGTAGGAATTTTCGAAATGAGCCAAGCAGGTCTAGTAAGCGCCAGCAATATCGCTAGCAAATTTTTCACGCGCGGCGAAGCGATCAGCGGCAGCGCGATTACCATCGTAATGGAGGGCTCGCGCGCTCTAAGCGTCGAGATCCAGGCGCTAGTGTGCGAAAGCGCCTATCCTAAACGCAGCTGCACGGGATACGACCGCAATCGCCTCGATATGTTACTAGCGCTCTTAGAACGCAAAGTCGAGCTACCGCTAGGGCGATACGATGTATTCGTAAACGTTTCGGGCGGCGTAAAAATCGGCGAAACCGCGGCCGATCTCGCTGTACTGGCGGCGATTATCAGCAGCTTCCGCAATCGCCCCATAAGCAAAGAGAGCGTTTTTATCGGCGAACTTAGCCTAAACGGCGAAATTCGCGAAGTATTTAATCTCGACCAGCGCCTAAAAGAGGCGAAAACTCAAAAATTTAAAAACGCCATAATCCCGAGCCGTCCGCTTGACGCACAAGGGCTAAAATGCTTTTACGCAAAGGATATCGTTCAAGTTTTAGAATGGATGTAAACTAGGTTTTTCGATAGCAAAGCGCGCCTAATGCTTGACGCTCATACACAAGGAAAATATCTACGGTATCGCGGCGCGACCAATAAATAAAGGCAAAGCAGCTGCAAAACGATACAAAGCCGTGCACTATGCCGATTAAGACGCAATCGCTTTTGTTCGCCGATACAAGTCTGGCTACGATGAGCGTCGCCTATGCAAAATATAGTATTATTCAAGAAAAGCCAAAAGCCCTTCATAAGCCGATTAAAAATATAATTACCCGTAAAAATAAGGCAAGAAATGCGAAATTTTAGCTACCTGCTCCCGCCGTTTACGAGCCTAATCTATGCCGTAAAATTTAGCGACGACGAGCTAGCGCGCAGACTAGAATACATCGTTTCAAAAGGTAAAATTTTAGACTTCAAAACGCCAGGTAAAATATTTACCGGACGACTAGGCGGCGACGGGTTTAAATTTTATCCCTCTTGGAGCTACGACAAACACGCTCCGGTCGCAATAGGTAAATTTTACGAGCAAAACGGCGAAAAAATCGTAAAAATAAAAATAAGACTAGGCTTGCTAATGATAATTTTTGCGTTTATGCATCTTGGGCTTATGGCGCTCGGAGCGGTCTTATTGTTTATGCGAGGCGAGTACGGAACACTCGTATTTGGATTAATTTTAACGCTTTTTATTTACGGCGACACTACGCCTAAATTTTGGCGAGAAACAGAAAAGATAAAAGAAATTTTTGATACCGTCTTTGACAAGGATTTAGCTTAAAATTACCGCCGCTACGGCAAATCCGCCGTCGTGACTAATACTAAGCGCGGCTTTTTTAAAGCCGAATTTAGCGTAAATTTCGGGGCTAAATTTTAGTATAGGCGCGCCGCGGGAATCTTTTGAAATTTTTATATCGAAAAACCCGCACTCGGCGCTTATTCCTACGCCCAGCGCCTTACTAGCGGCTTCTTTCGCCGCCCAAAGCCCCGCCGCGCTAGCGTCGTTTTTAATAAGTAAAACTTCGTCGTCGCTTAAAAACTTTTGCAAAAACGCATTGCCGCGGCGCGCCTTAATGCGGGCGATGCGGCTGATCGAGACGATATCGATGCCGATCATTGCACCACAAAGTCGGTAAAGTAGATGTTTTTGACGTACCCGTCGCTTAAAACCTCGTTTATTTTACCTACGATCTCGTCTTTTAAGCGGTCTTTGCCTTTTGCGGTGCTAACCTCTTCGTAGGTTTTAGCAGATAGCGTGCGGATCACGATATCGCGGATAAGCGCCTTTTTCTTGTCGAGTTCGGGCGTTAGTTTCTCGTCGCTTTGTTCCATATCGATTTTAGTTTTTAAAAATCGCGAGCCGTTTTCGCTGAGTAAATTTACGATAAATTGATCCAGCGGGTAGATCGGCCCCATATTCATAAAGTCGCTACTGCGCTTTCCGGGTTGATGGGCCGGCTGCATAGGCGCTTGCTGCGTTTGGGCTTGCGGCTGCATGGCGCCTGCTTGCGCCGCGGCTTCGTCGTTACCCGACATTAAGAATATTATTAAACCCACCAAAATCGCCAGCACTACGATGATTGCCGCCATAATAATAATTAAAAGGCTCTTTCCGCCGCCGCTTTTTTCGACCACTACCTCTTCTGTTTTGTCCGCCACTGCTTCTCCTTTTAAATTTTGGCTATAATTATACAAAAATTTCCTAAAAATGAGTAAAAATGATACATAAAACCAACGCCGCTAGGCTTTTAGACGGGCTTAAGATCCCTTATGAGCTACTAGAATACGAAGTAGACGAGAGCGATCTTAGCGCCGTTCACGTTGCTTTAAGCACCGGACAAGAAATTGAGAAAATTTACAAAACGATTGTTTGCGTCTGCGAGCCAAAGGCCTACGTCGTGGCGTGCATCCAAGGCGATTTAGAGCTTGACTTAAAAGCGCTAGCGCACGCTACGGGAGCTAAACGCTGCGAGCTAATCAACCTGCGCGACCTTGAAAAAATCACGGGATACGTTCGCGGCGGCTGCTCTCCGCTCGCAATGAAAAAGCGCTTTGAAACCTTCATCGACGAGCGCGCTAAATCGCAAGAAAAAGTGCTGGTAAGCGCCGGCGTACGCGGTAAGCAGCTAGAACTCTCTCCGCTTGATTTAGCCGCGGCTTGCGAAGCGAAATTCGCGACCGTCGCTAGAAGCGCGGCGCCTAATTAAAAATTTGAAAATTCTATAAATTTAAACCGCTCTCCTAAAAAGTGCGGATTTATTAGAAAATTTAACTGCTTTATCGCGTCCTTTTTCGCCGCTTCGCCGCCTTTGTCCGCTACGATTTCTACTATTTCTTGCGCGCCGAAAATTTCTATTAACGCCGAGTTTTGTTTACGAAACACGTTCGTCTTAAAGCCTTCCGCCTCGAAATTTCGCGCCAAATCCTTAAAGTAAACGTCATAAGTTAAATCGCTTGCACCGAAAAATTCGCCTAAATTTTCAACTCCGAAAAAATCGAAAACTCGGTGATTTTTATAAATTCTAAGGCTAAAATTTTGCCGCCTTTCCCACTCGCCGTAGTCAAACGAACAAAATTTTACCCGATCGCAAACGGCGGCTAAATCTTTCGCGAATTTTCTAACGCCTATCGCGAGTTCGCCTCTTTGAAGCCCTGCTTCACCCGCCTCGGCTAAAATTTCATCATCCGCCGCGCCCCAAAACGGCTTAAAATTTTCGCCGATAAAAAGCATATTCCGCTCGTTTAAAACCTCGCAGGCAAAGCTATCTAACAGCTCGTTTGACATTACGAAAATTTCGCGCGGATTTAGCATTGCAAGCTCGTCTAAACTAAAAAGCTCTAAAATTTCGGTCGTGCCGCCTAGCCTAGTAGTAAACGTCTCTTGCTGGATACGGCGTAAATTTTCGTGCGGCTCGATAACGGCGAATTTTAGCTTACATAAAATTTCAGGGCGCAAGGTAAAAATCGCCTGAATAAAATCCGCCGTCATAGATCCGTCGTTAGCGCCGATCTCGACGATAGTCGCACCGGGACTGAAAACGCCCGCGTCGAGCTGTTTTAAAAAATAATTCGCCCACGCCGCGCCGAATAAAAATCCCGCGCTCACGCTCGTGTAAAAATCGCCGTTTTTACCGATTTCCACGCCCTTTGCATAATAATTTTCATGCGCCCATCGCGTGAAAAATTCGCTAAATTTCATACTCGTCTAGCGCGCGGCTTAACCTAGCAAACCCCTCTTTCATCTCCTTTTTGGAGATATTTAGCGGCGGTAGAAAACGAAGCGTTTTTGCTCCCGAGCGCAATACCAAAACACGGTGTTTTAGCGCTAGCGAGATAATTTTAGCAAGCTCTACCCCGTCTTTTAGCACGAGTCCTAGCATCATGCCGATGCCTTGTTTGGCTTCAAAAATTTTAGGATATCGGCGCGCTAATTTTTCTAAATTTTCGTTAAATTTCGCTGAAATTTCGTCTAATTTTCCCGATTTTTTAAGCCTTTTTAGCTCTTTAATCGTAACGAGTCCCGTAGCCGTCGCTAAAAAATTTCCGCCGAACGTCGATCCGTGGTCGCCGGGCGCAAAGATAGTTTTTCTACTAGCGCAGGCGCCGATACCTACGCCTCCGCCTAGACCCTTCGCAAACGTGATAATATCGGGCTTTATGCCGTAAAACGCGCTCGTTACGAACTCTCCCGTACGGTAAACCCCGCATTGAACTTCATCGGTAATTAAAAGCAATTCGCGCTTTTTTAATATTTTAGCCAGTCTTTTTACCGCCTCTTTTTCAAGCGCCTTTATGCCGCCCTCGCCTTGGACTAACTCGATCATCACGGCGACGGTGCGATCGCTGATATTTTCTATAACTTCCTCGATCGTATCGAAAAATTTAAACCCGTCTATGTATGGAGCGAAAATATCCGGATGAAATTTGTCCTGTCCCGTAGCTCTAAGCGTGGCTAGCGTGCGTCCGTGAAAGGAATTTCCCAGCGAAATAATCTCGAATTTTTTCTTCTCGAAGTGCGTCGCGCCGTATTTTCTAGCTAGCTTTATCGCACACTCGTTAGCCTCCGCGCCGGAATTGCAAAAAAACGTTTCGCATTTGTATCCGAGCTGTTTTGATATCTCTTTTGCGAGCTTTTCTTGGGGCAAAATTCTATAAATATTTGAAGTGTGGAGCAATTTGCCGGCTTGCTTAACGAGCGCGGCGGTAACTTTCTTGTGTCCGTATCCTAGCGCGTTTACGCCGATACCCGCCGTAAAATCTATATAATCGAGCCCTTTCTCGTCAAATAGCGTAGCGCCGTGTCCTTTTTCAAACGCGACGTCCGCGCGGGCATAGGTATTCATAAGATACATCTGTCGTCCTTTAGGCTAAATTTTCAAGCATTTTACCACAAGGGGTATAAAATTTATTAAATTTTTGGTTATAATGGCGGTTAAATTTTAATCAAAGGAATTTACAATGAAAAAACTTCTAGGTTTTATATGCGCGGTCGCTCTTTGCGTAAATTTCGCCGACGCAGACATCATTCAAAATCAAAAAGTAAAAAATGCGATTAATATCTTAAACGCGTTCGGTCGTAAAAATTTAGCGCAAGGCAATAAATTTAACGACGTAAAAGCGATCGCTATAATCCCCGACGTTACCAAAGCGGGACTCGTAGTCTCCACGGCTAGCGGAAACGGAATTTTCATCGCTAAAAACGACGACGGCGAGTGGTCGAGCCCGTTTTTCATTAATTATACGGCGGGCGGCATAGGCGCGCAAGCCGGAATCAGCTCCGCCGATACCGTTATATTTTTTAAGAATTCGCAAGCCTACGCAAAGCTTTTCGACGGCAAAGATACGATTAGCCTAAGCGCGGAAGCCACTCCCGGAACCGGCGCGAAAGCTTCGATAACTACCGATCTACCTGAAATTTCGGCTTTCATCGCAGAAAAAGATAGCCGCACGAGCGGAGTATTCATCGGCGTGGGTATAGACCTAGGCAGGATCACTATAAATAGGCAAGATACGAACGATTATTACGACAGAATGTACGATTTGGAAGATATTTACAACAATAGCCCGCGCGATAGCAAATATACTTTAAAATTAAAAGAGATAATAAGCAAATATTTTATATAAAAGAAGCGGTTTAGCGCTCGCTAAACCGTAAATAAAGAAACGAAGCGTTTTTTAGGTATCGGCGAGAATTGCGTCATATATTCAAACGCTTCTTCGTAATCGCCGTCGGTGTATCCGGCGACCTTTTCGATTAGCTCGTAAAGCTCTTCGTCGTCCATAGAATCAAAACTACCGCAATTTTCCAAAACTTCAAGTAAAACGGCGTCCAATTCAAGCTCGTCGTATGTCATAGCGTTCCTTTGGTTAAAAAAATTGCGCAACTATACCAAAACAACCTTATATTTGGCTTTTTCATAATCTACTAAGGTAAAAGCGGGTATATTTTCGTATTAATTATCATTTTATGGAACAATGATGCAAAATTTTAGTAAATTTTACGAAAATTTCGCCAAATTTATGAGCGAATTTAACCTTAAAAACTCATACGTTAAAGAGCAAATTTTATCCATTCTTTACAAATCGGACGAGCATCTAAGCGCGCAAGAAATCAAAGACGAATTTAACAAAATTTATAAGCAAGACGTTTCGCTCCCTACGATTTACGGCCTGCTAAATTTTCTAAGCGAATGCTCTTTTACCAATCAATACGAAGAAGACGGCACCGCAAAATACGAGCTAAATTTAAAACCTCACCACGACCATTTAATCTGCGAAAAATGCGGAAAAGTCGTAAGCTTTCGCGATGAGATAATCGAGCGCAGGCAAGATGAAATTTGTGAAAATTTATGCTTTACGCCCACGGCGCATACGATGCTTCTTTACGGTATTTGCGAGCGGTGCGGCAAGGTAGGCTAAATACAATTTTGATAACGATAGATAAAAAAGTTTCAGCGACGTTTAAGCGCGCTAATAAGATAATTCGTCAAAAAAATAAGGAAAAAAATGCAAATAAACGTAGAAAATCTAGCAAAAGTGGCGAGCTTTTTTACTCCTATCTCGCACACGCCGGGTAGACTTAGAGTAAGAGTGAGCCCTAAAATAAAAGAGCTTTCAAGTAACGTAAATTTAGGCTCTATCGATGAGACGATAGCAAAGATAGATGGCATTAAAAACGTCAAATTAAATAAAATTATCGGCTCGGTAACGATCGAATACGACCATGCCATTTTTCCTAAAAATTTATGGGACGATTTGCTCGGAGGGCGAAATTTAGAGGCGCTTTCTAATAAAATTAACGCAGCAAAAGAGGCTTACCTTGCAAAATGAACTTTTAAACGCAGCTTTTATCAGCGAAAAAAGCGCGGAAATTTTATATGAAAATTTAAGCGATCTAGGCGAAATTTTCGCCGAAATTTTAAGCGTTAGAAAAAACGGGCTTACGTTAATAAAAACCTACGCGAAAGCTAAAAATTTAGGGCTTTCAAACGAGCAAATTCAAAACGCGTTTTTAATGCCCGATTCATTGCAAGACGCTCTAATTTGCGCGCTTAACTTAGAAATACAGCTAAATAAAATGTACGAAAATTTTACGCAAAATTTAGACGACGAAGAGTTAAAAGATCTATTTTTTAGACTTTGGGCGACTTCTAATAACGAATACGTCGTCGCGCTTAAAAAAGCGTTAAAAGCGGAACTTCAAAGCGATGCGCCGAAGGCAAAAGCGCAAGAGACGCAAAATTTTAGTCAAATTTTAAATGCGCAAGGCTACGAAAATCTGCTTTTAAAATATCAAGAAGATTTTAATCAAATCAAAGAAGGTCTGCAAAACGTAGTCTCTGGCAAAGCTAGCGGCGCCGAGCTAGCTAAAATTTTAAATAACCCGAATTTTTCTTTTTTTAGCGGGCTTGCGCTAGGCGCGCTAGGAATGACCGCGGCAAGCAAAAATTTAAGAAAGGACGAAACAGATGAATAACACCACAAAGAAAGGATTTACGATGGCATTACCGTTTTTAGCGGGCATAGCATTAGGCTCATTAGCCGTAGTAGCTTGGAATAAGCGAGATAAAATCAAAGAGTGCGCGAGCGAAGGGCTTGCAAAAGGCAAAGAGGCGGCCGATAAAATTTACGCAAAAGGCGTAAGTCTGGCCAGCGAAGTAGTCGGCGAAAAAGCCAAAGGCGCAAAAAGAAAACGCAGAACGCCTGCCGAAATGGCGGAAGCAAGAGCGCTAGAAGCGGCTCAAAAGGGTAAAAAACGTAGTAGAGCAAGGGCCAAAAAAGCTCCCGCAAAAGCGGAACAACCGGCACCGATCGTAGCGCCTGAAATAGCGTAAGGCGCGTAAATGGGTAACAAAATTTTAGCCGTTTCGGCGACCAGGCTTCCGATGGATCACTTTTTAAGCGGAGCGATAATGGGCGGCATGGGCGCTGCGGCGATCGGATACAACGACTTTTTAAACAAAAAAGCTACCCGCGCGGACGTTATTAAAAAAATCGTAAAATTTAGCGTCGCGGGCGGTTTTAGCGCGGCGGTAGCAATTAGCGCGTCAAATTCGGTAGCTAATAAAAACTACTTAGCCGCAGCCGCAAAAACGGCGCTCGGCATCGGCGGGCTTTTGCTAGCCGAAAAATTAATAAATTTGGAGAGTAAATAATGCAAAATCCGTATATCGACGATCAAAACGCGCAAGCGGGCGCTACGCAGCCTAGCGCGATAGATAACGCCATAAACGACGCGGCGCAAAATTTGCCGTTCGTACCTGAAAATTTTAACGCGGCCGGCTTCGTAAAAGGCCTATTAATCGGCGGCGTAGCAGCCTACGTGCTAACTAACCCCAAAGCTCAAGAATGCCTTTTTAAAGCAATCATCAAAGGCGGCGAGCTGATAAACGCCGGTATCGAAGAGCTAAAAGAGCGTTTTGAAGACGTTAAGGCAGAGCTTGAAACGCAAAAATAACGTCCGCGTCGCGCATAAGTGCGCGGGTAGGATTAGGCTCGTTTGCGAGCAATTAACGGATGAGAGCGACGTAAGCGCGATAGAGGCTAAAATTTCGGAATTTGCGGGCGTAAAAAGCGCGCGCGTAAATAAACACGCAAAAAGTATCGTCGTCGAATACGATAAAAATTTCGGCGAAATTTTAGAATTTATTCAAAATTTAGATATGCCCAAAAAGACAAAGGACGCCTCAAAACCCAGCAAAGCTAATATCTACAAAGCGGGCGCGGCGTTAGCGCTTACGCCTTTGATCTCAAATCGCGCGGTAAAAACGGCGATCGGGCTTTACGCTAGCGCGCCTAATTTGCTAGAAGGCGCAAGCGAGCTAAGGCACGAGGGCGTAACCTCGAAGGTACTTGAAGCTATGGCGGTAGGCGTAAGCCTAGCGCGCGGCGATCATTTAGCCGCAAATAGCACGAATTTAATGCTAAATATCGGCGAATACATGGAAGAAAGCGCCGTACACCGTAGCGACGATTTGATTAAGGAGCTGGCAAAACCCAACATCGAGGAAGTTTGGATCGAAAAAACGAGCGGAAGCGGCGAAAAAATCCTAGAAAAAATCAAAACGCAAAACCTTAAAAAAGGCGATATAGTCGTAGTCGGCGCGGGAGAGAGCATCGGCATCGACGGCTATATAGTAGAGGGCAACGCAAGCGTAAATCAAGTATCTATGACGGGCGAGGCCGAGCCGGTGCCGAAATCTCGCGGAGACCGCGTAATCAGCGGTACGGTCGTAGACGAGGGGCGCATTAAAATTTGGGCGGAAAACGTCGGCGCGGATACCGCTACGGCGCGTATAAAAGACTACATTCAAAGCTCGCTAAACGAAAAATCGGCTATCGGGTTAAAAGCTACGAAGCTAGCGGATAAGCTAGTGCCCGTAACGCTCTCTCTCGCAGGCGTTTCTTATCTTATTAACCGCGATATGAATAGCGTAGCCAGCGTCCTTCAAGCGGACTACTCGTGCGCGCTAAAACTGGCTACTCCGGTGGCTTTTAAATCAAGTATTTCAAAAGCCGGACGCAACGGAATTTTAATAAAAGGCGCAAAAGCCATCGAAGCGCTAAGCGCGGCGGATACGTTCGTATTCGATAAAACCGGTACGCTTACGCACGGAAGGCTTAGCGTGGTCGAAATTTATTCGTTTAAACAAGGATTTAGCGATGCCGATATCCTAAATTTAACCGCAAGCGCGGAGGAACATTACTTCCATCCGGTGGCGGAGGCGATCGTAGAAGCGGCCAAAATGCGCGGATTTCACCATATCCATCACGACGAGGTAGAATTTATCGTCGCTCACGGCGTAAAAACCGGTATGAACGGCAAAGAGGTCGTTATCGGCTCTCGCCACTTTTTAGAAGACGATGAAATGATCGATTTTAGCGCGCACGAAGAAACTATTCAAAAAGCGTTAAATAGCGGACTTACGTTACTATATATCGGCTACGACAAAGAGCTGGTCGGAGTGATCGCCATGAAAGACGATATGAGGGAAAACGCCGCTGATATGATAGCGCGCCTACGAAATTTAGGCGTAAAAGAGATAATTATGCTAAGCGGCGACATAAAAAGCAAGGCAGAAGAGGTCGGACGCGAGCTCGGTTGCGACCGCGTATTTGCAGAGTGCTTGCCTACGGACAAAGCCGAGATTATCGAGCGACTAAAAGCCGAGGGCAAAAACGTGGCTTTTATAGGAGACGGCATAAACGACGCTCCGAGCCTTACTAAGGCAAACGTGGGAATTAGCATGCATAAAGGTGCCGATATCGCAAAAGCCACGGCCGACATTAGCCTACTAAAAGACGACATTATGAGCGTGGCGATCGCAAAAGAGCTGTCGGTAAAAACAATGAAGCTAATCGGATCTAATTTTAACTCGACCGTCGGCGTAAATACGGCGATTTTGAGCGCGGCGACGCTGGGTATGCTAAATCCCATCGCTACTGCGATACTTCATAACGGTACGACCATTTGGCTACTATTAAACTCTATGAAAGGCGTAAAAATTGGCAAATAAAACGATGAGCGGGGCGCTTTTAAACGTCCAAAACCACCGTAAAATAGCAAAAATAGGAATGGGTGCGACGCTGGCTAGCGTCTGCCTTACCGCACTATTTATGAAAAATAAAAGCGTCAGAAAGTTACATATCGCCTCGGGCTGGGCGTTCGTAGGATTTTCGCTTTATCACGCGGAACTTTATGACGGCGGCGTGATTAAAAATTTCATCAACAAGCAAGCCGCAAAATCGCGAGATAAAAAAGCGGACCTACAAATTTCGCAAATTAAAGACGTCGGCGAAGTAAAAGCCAAACGCCGCGCGCGTAAAGTTAAGTCATAAATCTCGCCTAATTTTATTTAATTGCGGTGAAATTCACTGCAATTAAATGACCGGACTCTTGCAAGCTTTAAATTTTACAA
>NZ_CAJPMA010000029.1 GCF_905371695.1 uncultured Campylobacter sp.
GCGATCGCCGCTAGCACGCTTATCGCGCTATATTTTTTGGTCTCTTTTAGCGTCTTTTTGCGTTCGACTTCTAGGCGCATAATATCTGCCGAATTTATAGGAAAATTTGGCGTCTGGCGCGGGCTTTGTTCGGAAATTTTAGCGTTTTTGGAGAGTAGGCCTAGCTTTTGCAAAAAACCGTCGATTAAAAAAAATACGCCGATCGCGACGGGAGCGGCTTTTAGCAGCGCGTATTCAAAGCTTTCGTTTTCTTCTGCGCGGTAAAAAATAAACAGCGTAGCCGCGCAGATTAATGCGAATATTGCGACTTTCGCCCGCGAAGCACGTTTTAGGGGGGATCTGCTTTGCTCGTAAAGATCGTTTAAAATATCCATTTCGTAGATTTAATAACAAGTAAGCTTCGTTACGTGCATACCTTTCGTAAAATAAGGCGGGTAGGGCATCGAGACCGTAAAAGGCACGCTTTTTTTGCTCTCTAAATCGCTAGCGACGTTAAAGTCGTATTCGACGGTGTTTGGCTTCTCGTCTTTGCCGCTTTCCGAAAACCACGAGAAAAATTTCATGCCGCTGGGTTTAAACAGGGCCTCGCCGTTTAGAGAGCTAGAGCTTAACGGCTGATTTACGAGTTTGACGTGTAGATTACACGAGCTAATCGTAAATTTGCCGACATTTCGCACATTACCCTTAAATACGATGCTTTCGTTTCGCAGCACGCGTTGGCTCGTTACGTTTTCCAGTATGCCGATCTTGGTATATTTGTCTAAAACCAGCATTAAAAAGACGATCAAGCAGCTAGTGGTCAAGAAATTAGTAAAAAGTAGAGATAAAAATAGATTGCGTCCTGCTTTTAGCGACAAGACGAAAAATAAGACCGATAGCATTAGTATTAGCGCGATGACGGCGATATGCACGATGGTAAAGTAGCTTGCGCTCATTAAAAACACTCCGATTTTTTAGCGATATTATAATCTATAAAAGAAAACGGCTCGACGTAGGCGCTAATTTGTTTAATTTCTTTGGGCGCTAGCGGTTCGCGAATGATTATAGATTTTCGGGCGAACGGGTTTAGCGAGTTGATAAAATCGCGCGTAGGTTGCGGCGAAGCGAGGTAAAAATTAAGATCTATTTTACAAATTTTAAAGGTTTTATTCGAGACGTTGGTAAGGTTAAAATCGACCATTAGCGAGTTTGAATATTCTAGCTGCTTGGTCGCCACCTCGCTTATACTCGCCGGACGCAGGCGCGCGTTAAGCTCGGCGTTTGCGTAATAAATGCCGATAACTAGCGCCCAAACATCGGCTAAAATGATTAAAAATCCAAACTGCCACCAAGATTTTGAAGCGATAAAAACGGCGAAAAAAAGTAAAAAAACGAACGCAAAAAATATCCATGCATACGCGAGATAATCGACAGCTCCCGCATTTGCCAGCACGAATAATATGTTTTGTTTAACCGCGTTTAACACTGCTTTTGCCTACTGTTTTTCTCCTCGATACCGCTAAGCCCAAACCTGCGCGCAAGCTCGGCTTTAACGCGCTCTGGGTGTATGCCGTGCGCGGCAAGAGCTATGAGTGAGTGAAAGCACAAATCCGCCGCCTCGTAAACTACTCCGTCTAGGGCTTTTTTGAGCTCGTCTTTTTCACCTTGCTCTTTTGCGCCCTGCGTTAAAATTTGCGAATTTAAATCTTGCTCGTCGCGGCTTAAAATTTGCGCCTCGCTTGCTTGCGCTTTTTTGAGATTTGAGCTTTCGCTCGCATGTTTGTCGGCTAAATTTTCAAATCTTCTCGCCGCGCTCGCGTCTTTGCACGCCATAACTAGCTCCGTAGCCTCCTCGCCGACTTTTTTTAAGACGGCATTTTCGCCCTTTTTAAACAGGCTTGCCACGTATGAAGTCCGCGGATCGGCGTTTAGTTTGCGCTCCAAGATCACGTGATAGATCTCGTCGATGATGCCGTAGGCGGGCTTTTTAGTTTGCGCCGTAAAGGCGGCTAAATTTTGCCCGCCCCCTAAATTTAGTCCATTTTCGTCCGCTAAATTTAACTCGCCCGTCAAAAACCGTCCGCCTGCGTCCGTCAGATTTTGCTCGCTATCGCCGCTAAAATTTGCACCTGAAATTTTTCTAAAAAAACAAGATTTCGATCCCGTATGGCACGCCGTACCGCCTTTTTGCTCGACTTTGATTAGCAAAGTATCGTTGTCGCAGTCAAGATAGGCGTCCTCGATCTTTTGGACGTTGCCGCTTTGTTCGCCCTTTTTCCAGATGCGGTTTTTCGTGCGCGAAAAATAGTGCGCAAAGCCCGTTTCTAGGCTCAAATTTAGTGCCTCTTCGTTCATATAAGCAAGCATCAAAACCTCGCCACTTGCGACCTCTTGAACGACGACGGGCAAAAGTCCACCCGTTTTTTCCCAGTCTATTTTCATTTTTTTCCTTTCGGCTGGCGCGTAAGCTCGGCGCATAGCGTCGCCTGATTTAGCGGCGAATTCACGTTTCTAAGCGCGGATCTCGGCGAGTAAAATTTGAAGCAGTAATTTATAAATTTAACCCTAAAACGATAAGGCGCGCAAGGGACGAGCCGTCCCGAGCTAAGACTACCTTGCTATCGCGCTTTGCTGCGCCTTATCCTTCGTATCTACCCAGATATTAGGTACCGCTCCGCCGGGCGTTAAAAATATCTTCGCGTCTTTATTTTCGCGTAGCGCCTCGTTAAATTTACCCTGCGTCTCGATCTGCTTTAAATTTAGCAGATTTCCGTCCAAGCTCCTGGCGACCTCTTTGTTTGCGTAGGCTTGTGCGTCGGCTTCGATCTTAGCCGCGTCCGCGCGACCCTGAGCCTCGATGATAGCGGCTTTTGCCGTACCTTCTGCGAGGGCTGCTTTTTTGAGCGCCTCTTGATTTGCGCGCTCTACTTCGTATTTGGTTCGCTCGGCCTCTTGCTTAGCGATTTGTACGCGTTCGATCTGCTCTTTTACCTTTTCTGGTAGGATGATCTCGCGAAGCTGCACGGTATGAAGTTCGACGGGCTTATTCGGTTGGGCGTCGATATTTTTGCGGATGCCTTCGTCGATTTGCGCGGCTATGTCGTTTCGTTTAGTCGGGAGCTCCTCGGCGGTGTATTTACCGGCTACCGCGCGCACGACGTCGCGCACGACGGGATCAACGATCTTGTTCTCCCAGCTAAGTCCCCAAGACGCGATCGTTTGAGGCGCATTTTCGGGATTTAGGCGGTACTGCACTGTGATGTCGATGCTAACGGGCAAGTTTCTCGCGTCCAAAACCGAAATCGAGTTTTTGCGGATTATACCGCCGCTAGAACCCTGCGCGAACGAAATTTTCTGCGCAGCCTCGCCCATATCTTCGCCGGATGTGTAGTTGATGAGGCGCACGCGCGTATCTACTACGATTACCTTTTGTATAAACGGCACGAAAAAGTGAAAACCAGGCTGCATCGGGCTAGGTTCGTATTTACCTGCGGTAGCTTTGATACCTACTTCGCCAGAATTTATAATAACGAACGGTTGAGCGATCGCGAGTACGGCGATAACGGCTATTGTTACGTAGGCTAAGGCGCTAAATTTACCAAGTCCGTTCGGGATTTTGGGCGCTTTGAAATTCATCTTAGGCGCGTCGTTCTTGTCGCCGCCTTGACCACTTTTGTCGTCTTTATCGCTATTTTGATCACTGCTTGGCTTGCGTTTTTTGAAATAATCGTTTAAATCTGCCGGCATCTTTATCCTTAGAAATTTTAAATGTAAGTTAAAAGCGAAGCGTATTTTTTATTGCGTCCGTAAACTACGTCAAAATACGCGTCTTGTAGGCGCTTAGTTACCGCTCCGCGCTCGCCCGCGCCGATCACGCGGTTGTCGATGTTGCTTATCGGGGTGACCTCGGCCGCCGTACCCGTGAAAAACGCCTCGTCCGCAGTGTATGCGCGGTCGCGAGTGATGCGCTCTCTGCGCACTTCGATATCTAGATCGCGAGCGATTTTGATGACCGTATCTTGCGTGATGCTAGCTAGGCTACTGTCGTTTGGAGGAGTGATTAGCGCGCCGTTTTCTACGATGAAAAAGCACTCGCCCGGCCCCTCCGAGATGTAGCCCTCGCTATCAAGCAGTAGCGCCTCGTCGTAGCCCGCCTCTTTGGCTTCGTAGTTTGCCATTTGCGAGCAGAGGTAGTTCGAGCTTGATTTCGCGCGGCTCATTTGGCCGCCGACGTTTAGTTTGGCAAAGCTCGAAATTTTCACGCGGATGCCCTTTTTTAGGCCCTCTTCGCCTAGATACGCACCCCACTCCCATGCAGCGATTGCCGTATTTACGGGAGCTTTGGTGTGAGCTAGACCCATCACGCCGTAGCCTAGATAAACGATCGGGCGCAGATAGACGTTTGATTTAAATTTATTTGCGCGAAGTAGCTCGACCTGCGCGTCTTCGAGCTCTTTTTGCGTATATTTGACGTTTAGGATCGTCATTTTGGCTGACTTTAGTAGGCGCGCGGTGTGATCGCTTAGGCGAAATATCGCTAAGCCTTTATCCGTCATATACGCTCTTGTACCCTCAAATACGGCGTTTGCGTAGTGAAGCGAGTGGGTTAGGACATGGACTTTAGCGTCCTCCCATTTGACTAATTTTCCATCCATCCAGATAAATTCGGAAGGGTTCATTTGGCATCCTTTTTTATAAAATTTGCTGAGTGTAGCTAAAATTTCTTTAAAATTTTGTAATGTTTAAGATTTGGGCTTAAAATTTTGAGTTTTAGGGGTAAATTTTACCCCGATTTTACAGCTTCTCTACGACGACGTCCTCGATGTTTTCGGCAAAAGGCAGCACGATCGTTTTACGAGAGCCAAACGCGCTATGCCACAGAGCTTTTTTGATCGCTTCGTAAGGCGTATCGTAAATTTTAGCCAGCTCTTGCAGTAGCTCCTCTGCCTTATCGTCGCTTAAATTTTCACGGCGGTAAAATAGCATTATCGTGGCTCCTATGCCGATAAACTCAAATCCAAATCGCTCATTCATCATCAAAATAAACGCATACGTCTGCTCAGGCTCAAAATCGTCCGCAAAATACCCCTGAATCATTCTCACAAATACGTCCGTACTGCGCTCGCAAGGGCACAGATAAACGTCGATATCCTCGTCAAGCGCGTCGTAGTCGCGGGTATTTACGTATTCTAGCGCTTTTAGTTTATGCGGGTAGTTTAGGCTAAATTTACCGTAAAATTCGCTCACCTCGGCCTTATATTCGGGGTTGTTTAATTTGCTTAGCATCAAACGAAACTGTGCAATAGGAAAGTCGCGCGCGTCAGGATTTTGCGCGTTATACTCCTCCTCGTCCAGCACCTCGAAACTAGAGCTTGCATGCATATTCGTGTATTCGCATTGCGGGGCGTTTTCGATGATAAAAAGCGGCTTAAATCCCGCATATTGCTCGCACAAGCGATTATATGCGATCGTGACGGCGTTCATATTTTGATGAACGTTAAGGATGCCGTATTTTAGGGTAAAATTAGCTTCGCGCGTGTAGCGGGGATCGGGCTTTGCCAGCCTAAATGAAATAAGCTTTTCAGGGCGACAAATCGTGTAAAAAGCTAGCTTTAATTTTTCAAAAAACGACATATTTTTCCTTTAAATTTATTTTTAAACGGCTCGTTAAATTTAACCGCAAAGCCACAATGTAGCGTTTTTAAAATTTCGTACCCAAATTTCTTAAAAATTCCGCGTACTCCGCCGCGCCTTTTTCTATCTGTTCGATGCTGCTTTCGTAATCCACGCCCGGCGTCTCCTCAGCCCCGTAAAACGCGAAAAATCCGCGCCAGTCGGCGTGAAAATAGTAGTGAAACGCCAGTTCAAACGGCGCTAAAATCTGCTCCATCGTGAAATGATACCGCCCGCTAGGCGCGTAATCGGCACGCTTGATACCGGCGCTCACCGCCAGCGCCACGGCGCGCCCGCGCATGCCCTCGCTCGTGCATCCGTAGGCAAATCCGTACGTCATCGTCGCATCGATCCAGCTTTTTAAAATCGCGGGCGAGGAGAAATTATGCAGCGGAAATTGCAACACCAAGGCGCCATGAGCTTTGATTATCGCGCGCTCGCGCTCGCCGTCTATTTCGCCGCTAGGATACTCGCGCGCTAGGTCGCGCACGGCGAAATTTTGCGCGGAGGCCTCTTTTAAAAAACGTTTATTGACGACTGAATTTTCGATATCCGGATGCGCTAGAACGATTAAGCCTTTCATATTTTTCCTTTGAATTTCTCCGAAATCTTACTTTGCGGTTGCCAGTAGATCCGCGAGCACCTTTGCCGCGTGATCTTTTGCTTTGACGCTTTTATAGACCTTTAAAATTTTGCCGTCCTTGCCGATCAGAAAGGTCGAGCGTACGATGCCTAAATACTCGCGTCCGTAGTTTTTACGTACCTGCCAGACGCCGTAAAGCTCGGCTACTTCGTGTTTCGGATCGCTTAATAAGACGTGTTTTAGGCTTTGTTTGGCGATAAAACCCGCGTGCGAGCGGACGCTATCGGGACTAACGCCTACTATCACGCAGTCCGCGGCGATAAAATCATCGTACGCGGCGCTAAATTCGCACGCTTCGGTCGTACAGCCGGGAGTGTTATCCTTGGGGTAAAAATACAGCGCGACGTTTTTACCCGCGAAATCTTTTAAGCTAATCGCCGTACCGTCGGCGTTTTCTAGCGTAAAACCCAGCGCCTCGTCTCCCGCTTTTAAAGTAATCTTTCGCTCGCGATCCTTTGCGCTAAATTCGGGCGCGTTTTTAGTTTCGTTCATTATCTCTCCTTTACGGTTTAATTTTGCGTCTTACGCTTTTTAATTTCGGTTAGGCTAAGCCCGCTTTTACCGATATTATCGGTGCTAAGAGCCTCTATCATCACGAGCACGGCGGCCGGGTCTTTGCCTAAAACTCGCGCCAGAGTATCCGTAACCTCGGCGATGATTTGCGCTTTTTGCTCCGCGCTAGGCTCGGGAGCGGCTACTTTTATGTTAACGAACGGCATATTTTTCCTTTAAGTCGAGATTTAAAACGCGATTATAACTAAATTTAACGCTTTATTTATCTTTTAAATTTTAAAATACGGCCTAAAAAAGGGGCTAAAATGGATTACAACAAAGACGGCAAAGGCTTCGTGTGCGCGGTATATAAGCTGATTTGCGGGCGGAAATTTTACGCGGTTTGCTTTGCGGTTTTAGCCTGCTTACTCGCGGCTTTAAATTTTAGCGATTTCTCGCCGCAAGAAGAGGGCAGGAAGCTAACGGCGCTTTACGCGCTGATCGCGTGCGCGGCGGGATTTGCGCTAAATTTCGCGCAGCCTTTAAAATTCGCACCTAAAATAGTCGGATTTTTAACCGCGATCGCTTCGCTAGGCGTCGCGCTTCATAATCTAAACGCGCTAAATTCGCCGCTATTTTACGCGGCGGCGGCGTTTGAGGCAGGGGTTATCGGAGCGCTGCTGTGTTGGTTCGTTTATAACGCTCGCAGCGAGGAAATTTAGCTTTTACGCGCCTTCTTGCGGGCGTCTTTGAAAGAGTTGGTAAAATTTCGGCTCGATAAACCGTTGTTTTATCTAGGCCTAAATTTTACGTCGCGACTTTCAAATTCGCCGCGAGATTAGCCGTAAATCAGGAGAAAAATGTTAGTTCATATTTGCTGCTCGGTCGACAGCCACTATTTTCTGCAACGCCTGCGCGCCGACCGTCCGTACGAGCGTCTCATCGGCTATTTCTACGACCCCAACATCCACCCGTACAGCGAGTTTTTGATGAGGTTTCGCGACGTAAAAAGAAGCTGCGAAAAGCTAGGCGTCGAGCTTATTTGCGGCGAATACGAGTACGAGGCGTGGCTAGAGGGCGCAAAGGGCCTTGAAAACGAGCCCGAAAAGGGCAAGCGCTGTGCGTATTGCTTTGATTTTCGCGTGGGAAATTCGGCCCAAAAAGCGCGCGAACTAGGCGAAAAATCGATCACCACGACGCTGCTGATGAGTCCGAAAAAGGACTTCTCGCAGCTTGAAGCTGCGCTAAATAAGGCTGCGGGGAAATACGGCCTTGAAACCTTTGCCGTGGACTACCGCGCTGGCGGCGGCACGAACGCGCAGTTTGAGCTTGCTAAAAAAGATAAACTCTATCATCAAAACTACTGCGGCTGTATTTTTGGGCTTAGCAAGCAGCGCGAGGCGCAAAAACTGCCGCTTAGCGAGCTGATGAGCGAGGTGGGCGGGCGCGTGATGCCGGGCGGCATCGAGGAGCGGCTGGAGCTTTATGAAAAGGTTCGAGAGTGCGAGGCTGCGGGCGCGTCGTTTCATCTATCGCGCAAATATTTTCTAAACTACCGCTTGCTGCGCGCCTACGTCAAATTTGACAAAGCCGCCCTGCCGTCGTATTTTCTACTTTACTCGCATTTTAAGCGCGAAAATGTCAAATTTAGCGTGAGCGAGGCGGCGCAAATTTGCGACGAGCTGCGAGACGGCGTGACGCTGTTAAATTTAGCTAAATTTAACGAGCTCTCGGGCGAAAAATTCGCTAGCGTAAACGAGCTTTGCCGCGCTCCTATCGCCGTATCTCGCGAGCTGGAAATCCGCCGCGAGCTGTGCGGAGAATTTAGCCAAAATCCCATAATCGTACTGGATGAAATTCGCGCCGGCAGATACGAAATCTACGCTAAAGACGAGCTTTATAACGATAGTCGCGAGGTTTTGGTTCTAGAATAAATTTCTAAGTAAACTTACTATTAGTAAAATTTTGATAAAATCCGAGCTAAATTTTCCCACCAAAGGCTAACAAAGTGATAGACGTCGTAGAAATTCAAAAAATTCTCCCGCATAGATTCCCGTTTTTATTAATCGACAGAGTGATAGAGATCGAGCCCGCAAAGCACGTTATAGCTTATAAAAACGTCACGATCGGCGAACCGATATTTCAGGGGCATTTTCCGGGTCATCCGATATATCCCGGCGTCATGATCATCGAAGGCATGGCGCAGGCCGGCGGCGTGCTGGCGTTTAAGAGCATGAGCGACGAGCACCAAGCAAACATCGAAAATAAAGTCGTTTATTTTATGAGCATCGACGGAGCGAAATTTCGCCATCCCGTGCGCCCCGGAGATAGACTCGAATACCGCCTAGAAGTGCTAAAACACAAGGGTAACATCTGGGTGCTAAAAGGCGAGGCTTACGTAGACGGTACGCTAGCGTGCGAGGCCGAGCTAAAAGCTATGATCGTAGATAAATAAGCGGGCTAAAATGAAAAATATCCATCCGCAAGCCGTCGTTGAGGACGGCGCGAAGATCGGCGAGGACGTAACGATCGAAGCCTACGCCTACGTTAGCAAGGACGCGGTTTTGGGCGCGGGCACGCACGTAAAGCAAGGCGCTAGAATCGTAGGCGCGACGAAAATCGGCGAGGGAAGTAAAATTTACAGCTATGCTATCGTGGGCGATATTCCGCAGGACGTGAGCTACCGCCCCGAGCAAAATACGGGCGTAATCATCGGCAAAAACGCGACCGTGCGCGAATTCGTAACGATAAACTCGGGCACGCATAAAGGCGACGGGATAACTCGCATCGGCGATAACGCGTTTATCATGGCATACTGCCACGTCGCGCACGACTGCATAATCGGTAATAACGTGATTTTGGCGAATAACGCTACTTTGGCGGGACACGTGCAAATGGGCGATTACGCCGTAGTGGGCGGTCTTACGCCGGTGCATCAGTTTGTAAAAATAGGCGAGAGCTGCATGATCGCCGGAGCTAGCGCGCTATCTCAGGACGTTGTGCCGTTTTGCCTAGCCGAAGGCAACCGCGCCTACATTAGAAGCTTAAATTTGGTAGGAATTCGCCGCCGCTTCGAAAAAGAGCAGGTAGAGGAACTCGTTAAAGCGTATAGGTTTTTATTTAACGGCGCGAATTTAAAAGATCAAGCTAGCGAGCTAATCGCCAAAACCGGCGACGAAAACGTGAAAAAAATGTGTGATTTTGTACTAAACACCGCAAGAGGAATTCCGCTTGCAAAAGGAAGAGATTAATGGCTAGAAAATGTAATTTTTGCGGCGAAGCGGAGTCTGAGGACAGAAGGCTTTTAACGGATATCGCGGGTAGCTCGTTTATCTGCGAATACTGCATAAGCGCCGCTTACAATATGATCTACGGCGACGCAAGCGCGCAAGATCGCGAAGAAAATAGCGAAAATAAAAAATTCGAATATAAAAATTTAACCCCCAAAGAACTAAAAGCGGTGCTTGATAGCTACGTCGTCGGTCAGGAGCGCGCTAAAAAGGTATTTAGCGTGGGCGTTTATAACCACTATAAAAGAATTTTTAGAAAAGACGAAAGCGCCGACGATACGGAAATCTCAAAATCAAATATCTTGCTCGTAGGGCCTACGGGCAGCGGCAAGACGCTAATGGCGCAGACGTTGGCTAAATTTCTAGACGTGCCTATCGCTATCTGCGACGCTACGAGCCTAACGGAAGCGGGCTACGTCGGCGAAGACGTAGAAAATATTCTGACTCGTCTTTTGCAGGCCGCGGACGGCGACGTAAAGCGCGCCGAGCAGGGCATAGTTTTCGTCGATGAGATAGACAAGATCGCTAGGATGAGCGAGAACCGCTCGATCACGCGCGACGTTAGCGGCGAGGGCGTGCAGCAGGCGCTTTTAAAAATCATTGAGGGCAGCCTCGTAAATATCCCTCCAAAAGGCGGCAGAAAGCACCCGAATCAAGAATTTATCCAGATAGATACGACTAATATTTTATTCGTCTGCGGCGGGGCATTTGACGGATTGCTCGATATTATCGAGAGGCGTATCGGCAAAAACACGCTCGGTTTTAATCAAGAAAAGCGCGGTAAGAGCGAGCGCGAAGACTTGCTAAATTTGCTAGAACCGGACGATTTGGTACATTACGGGCTAATCCCCGAGCTAATCGGCAGGCTTCACGCCGTAGCTACGCTAAACGAAATAACCAAAGAAGATATGATTAAAATTTTAACCGAGCCTAAAAACGCGATCTTAAAGCAGTATCAAAAGCTCTTCGCGATCGACGGCGTAACGCTAAAATTCGACGACGACGCGCTCGCGGAGGTAGCGAATTTAGCGATTGAGCGAAAAACGGGCGCGCGCGGACTTCGCAGTATAATGGAAGAAATAATGATCGACGTTATGTATGATTTACCCGAATTTGCGGGTTACGAGGTCGTTATCTCAAAAGAGGTCGTTAAAGACGGCGCAAAACCTATCTTTATAAAACAAAACCAAAGCGCGTAAAGGAATTTTATGTTTTTAGATCAGATTATCGGAATATTTTCAAGCGATATGGGCATTGACTTAGGCACGGCAAACACGTTAGTGCTAGTAAAAGACAAGGGTATTATTATTAACGAGCCCAGCGTCGTAGCGGTCCGCCGCGAGCGTTACGGCAAACAGAAAATTTTAGCCGTTGGACACGCGGCCAAAGAGATGGTCGGTAAAACGCCGGGCGATATCGAGGCGATCCGTCCGATGAGAGACGGCGTCATCGCGGATTTTGATATGACGGAAAAGATGATTCGCTACTTCATCGAAAAAACTCACCGCAGAAAGAGCTTTATCCGCCCTCGTATAATCATCTCCGTGCCTTACGGCTTAACTCAAGTAGAGCGAAAAGCCGTGCGCGAGAGCGCGCTAAGCGCCGGAGCGCGCGAAGTATTTTTGATCGAGGAGCCGATGGCGGCGGCTATCGGGGCAAATTTACCGGTGCGCGAGCCGCAAGGAAGCCTAGTAGTAGATATCGGCGGAGGAACGACCGAAATCGGCGTTGTCTCTTTGGGCGGCTTGGTTATCTCTAAATCTATTCGCACCGCGGGCGATAAGATAGACACTAGCATCGTAAACTACATAAAAGAAAAATACAACCTTTTAATCGGCGAGCGAACGGGAGAGGAAATTAAAATTGCGGTAGGCTCGGCCGTGCAGCTAGAACAAGAGCTTTCGGTCGTCGTTAAAGGGCGCGATCAAGTAAGCGGGCTGCTTAGTCGTGTGGAGCTAACTAGCGAAGACGTGCGCGAGGCCATGCGCGAGCCGCTAAAAGAGATCGCCGACGCGCTAAAAACCGTACTTGAAATGATGCCGCCGGATCTTGCGGGCGATATCGTGGAGACGGGCATCGTGCTAACCGGAGGCGGCGCGCTCATACGCGGACTGGATAAATTTTTATCAGACATCGTGAAGCTACCCGTTTTCGTGGCGGACGAGCCGCTGCTAGCCGTCGCCAGAGGAACGGGCAAGGCGCTAGAAGAGATAGGACTTTTACAGCAACTAACAAATGAAGAGTAAGCTTGTCGTTTTCGTTCTTATCGCCGTCTTAGCGGCAGTCTCGATTTATGAAGGCGAGATAGCGGGCAAGGCGGCTTTGGGGGCCGAAAATTTCGCGCTTAAAATTTACGGAGATTTTGCGAGCGCGGTTAAAAATAAAATCAACGAGCATTTTAGGCAAGCTAGCGAAATTTCGGCGCTTCGCGCTCAAAACGCCGAATTGGAAAAATCGGCGGTGCTTTTAAGCAGTTTCGCAAACGAGCTAAATCAAATTTTAAAAGATAAAAACGTAAGCGCGTATTCGCCGCAAGTTAAGCTAGTACGCGCTCTAAGCTATGCGCAGATTAGCGATTACGACAAGATTTGGCTACAAAATTTCGAGGGCTTCGACCCGAGTAAAATTTACGGGCTTATTTATCAGGGTAAAAGCGCGGGCATCGTGATCGGCAAAAACGATCGTCCATTAGCGCTGCTGCAAACCGACCCTAAAAGCATTTTCGCAGTTTCTATCGGAGGCGAAAAAATTCCGGGCGTCGCTCACGGCGATAACGATAAAATCGTAGTAAAATTTATCCCGCAGTGGTTATTCCCGAAAATAGGCGACGAAGTTTTTACTAGCGGACTCGACGGGATATTTTTCGGCGGAGTGGGCGTCGGGAAAGTCTCTGAAGTCCTTGAAGAAAGCCTATATAAAAGCGTCGTCGTGGAGCCTTACGTGAAGCTTAGCATTCCATCATATCTATACGTCGTAACAAAGGAAAAATAATGCCAAAAAGAACCGACATCAACACCGTTTTACTCATCGGCAGCGGCCCTATCGTCATCGGGCAAGCATGCGAATTCGACTACAGCGGCACGCAAGCCGCAAAAACGCTAAAGCAGCTAGGCTACCGCGTCGTACTCATCAACTCAAACCCCGCCACCATCATGACGGATCCCGATTTCGCCGATGCTACATACGTCGAGCCTATAACCAAAGAGAGCATCAAACGTATCATAGATAAAGAAAAGGTCGACGCCATACTGCCTACGATGGGCGGCCAGGTCGCGCTAAACGTCGCGATGCAGCTATATGAGGCGGATATGCTGGACGGCGTCAAATTTCTAGGCGCGAACCCGCAAGCTATCAAAAAGGGCGAGGATAGGCAGGAGTTTAAAAAGGCGATGCAAAAGATCGGCATGGACTTGCCGCAAAGCCGGTACGCCTACGACATGGACGAGGCGCTAGCCGCAGCCGCAAACATCGGCTTCCCGCTCATTATCCGCGCCAGCTATACGCTAGGCGGCGCAGGCAGCGGCGTGGCGTATAATATCGACGAATTTAAAGAACTAGCCCAAACCGGCCTAGACGCCAGCCCGATACGAGAAATTTTGGTCGAGGAGAGCTTGCTAGGCTGGAAAGAGTACGAGATGGAGGTCATCCGCGACCGCAACGACAACTGTATCATCGTCTGCTCGATCGAAAATTTTGATCCCATGGGCGTGCATACGGGCGACTCTATCACGGTTGCGCCCGCTCTTACGCTAACGGATAAAGAGTATCAGGCGATGCGCGACGCGAGTTTTAAAATTTTACGCGAGATCGGCGTGGATACGGGCGGTAGCAACGTGCAGTTTGCTATAAATCCAAAAACCGGCCGCATGATCGTGATCGAGATGAACCCGCGCGTTAGCCGTAGCTCCGCACTTGCCTCAAAGGCCACGGGCTATCCGATCGCCAAGGTCGCAACGCTGCTAGCCGTAGGTTTTAGCCTGGATGAGATCAAAAACGACATCACCGGCACGCCTGCTAGCTTTGAGCCCGTCATCGACTACATCGTGACCAAGATCCCGCGCTTTACGTTTGAGAAATTCCCGGGCGCAAACCCGTATCTAGGCACCGCGATGAAGAGCGTGGGCGAGGTAATGGCGATCGGCAGGACGTTTAAAGAAAGCATCCAAAAGGCGCTTTGCTCTATGGAAAAGGATTATTACGGATTTAACTTCGTAAATTTGGAGAAAAACGCGCTAATTTACGGCCTTAGAAACGCAAACGAAAATCGCATTTTATACGTCGCGCAGGCATTTCGAGACGGGTTTAGCGTGGCCGAAGTACACGAGATGAGCAAGATCGATCCGTGGTTTTTGGATCAAATTTGGCAGATAGTTAAATTTGAAGAGCGTATCGATATGGACATCCTAAACGACGAGCCGCTGCTTCGCGAAGCTAAAACGATGGGCTTTTCGGACAAGATGATCGCGCATCTGATAAATTTAAAAGACAACCTCGATCTGGGTCAAAACGATATTTATTTCGCGCGCGAGAAAATGGGTATAAGCCTCGAATACAACGAAGTCGATACCTGCGCGGGCGAGTTTAAGGCGCTCACGCCGTATCTTTACTCGACGACGAATATCACGAAGCTACCGCAACTATCAAATTTCGCGGAGCCGAATTTAAACGCAAATTCGGCGCAAAAAGAGAAAAAAGTGATGATCATCGGCGGCGGCCCAAACCGCATAGGCCAGGGCATAGAGTTTGACTACTGCTGCGTGCACGCTAGCTACGCGCTGCGCGACATGGGCGTAAAAACCATAATGTACAACTGCAACCCAGAAACCGTCAGCACCGACTACGACACGAGCGATATTTTGTACTTTGAGCCGATCGATTTCGAGCACGTTAGAGCCGTGATCGAGCACGAGAACCCGGACGGCGTGATCGTGCATTTCGGCGGCCAAACGCCGCTAAAATTCGCTAAACGCCTAAGCATAGCCGGCGCAAAAATCATCGGCACCAGCGCACGCACGATCGACGTCGCCGAGGATAGAAAGAAATTTAGCGAATTTATCTCTAAAATAGGCGTCAAACAGCCGCGAAACGACACTGCGACAAGCGAAAAAGAGGCGTTAGAAAAGGCCGCCGCTATCGGCTATCCGGTGCTCGTGCGCCCTAGTTACGTGCTAGGCGGCCGCGCGATGAGGCGGGTGCATAGCGATGAGGAGCTACGCCTATATATGAGCGAGGCGGTTAAGGTCAGCAACCACTCGCCCGTGCTAATCGATAAATTTTTACAAGACGCCGTAGAGCTTGACGTAGACGCGATCAGCGACGGCAAGGACGTCTATATCGGTGCCGTGATGCAGCACATCGAGGAGGCTGGCATCCACAGCGGCGATAGCGCGTGCATATTGCCTCCGCTAAATTTGACCGCACAGATGATCGAAAAGGTAGAAAACCAAACCCGCGACATCGCGCTAAATTTGGGCGTCGTGGGGCTTATGAATATCCAGTTTGCCATATACGAGAACGAACTTTTCATGATCGAGGTAAACCCGCGCGCTAGCCGCACCGTGCCGTTTGTGAGCAAGGCTACGGGCGTGCCTATGGCAAAGGTCGCTACGCGCGTGATGTGGCAAGGGGGTTTACGCGAGGCGCTTAAATTTTACGATAACTACGGCGCGGTTTACGAGGAGCGCGGCATACTCAAGCCTCGCGTGAAAAACCACGTTTGCGTAAAAGAGGCGGTCTTTCCGTTTAACAAGCTCTCGGGCGCCGATCTGATCCTGGGCCCTGAGATGAAAAGCACGGGCGAGGTCATGGGCATATCAAGCGATTTTGCAAAGAGCTTTGCAAAAAGCCAGATCGCCGCGAGCAACTCGCTTCCTACTAGCGGCCTAGTCTTTTTGACGCTAGCCGATGCGGATAAAAAATACGCCGCAAATTTGGCGCACGAGCTAATAAGCCTCGGCTTTAAAATTATCGCCACCGGCGGAACGTATAAAATTTTAAATGACGCGGGCGTGGAGAGCGAGTTCGTCTATAAGATCAGCGAAGGTCGCCCAAACGTCGAGGATAAGCTTAAAAACGGCGATATCGCGCTTGTCATCAACACTAGCGATAGCAAGTCAAACAGCGAGGACGGTAAAAAAATCAGGCAAAACATCATGCGATTTAAGATCCCGTATTTCACGACGATGTCGGCGGCTCTAGCGGCGGCTAAATCGCTAAAAAGCGTACAAGACGGCAGCGCGCTCGAAGTAAAAAGCTTGCAGGAGTATCTGGGCGGCGAGTGAGCGCATGCCGGCAAATTCGGCGAGTAAATTCAAGCTTTAATTTGCTCGTGCGCCTTATGGTAAAAACTTGCAATTGAAGCGAGTTTGACGCGAATTTTGACCTTTTTAGGCGTAGGATTTTGGATATTAATAAGTTAGATTGATTAGGCCGAAATTTTTAGCTATAATCGCGCAATGAAAAATCTAGTAAAAAGCGAATTTTTTGGCGTATTTATCACGCTTCTTGGCGGCGCATTATGGGGATTTAGCAGTGTTTGCGGGCAGTATCTGTTCACGCAAAAGGGCGTTAGCGCCGACTGGCTCGTGCCCTACCGCCTAGGCCTCGCCGGGCTTGCGATGGTGGCGTATTATTTAGCGCGTTCGCCGCGCCTAGCCCTCGCACCGCTAAAAGATCGCGCGCTGTTGCCGCAGCTGCTCATCTACGCGTTTTTTGGGCTTATGATGACGCAGTATTCGTACTTTTGCGGTGTCGAGCTCTCAAACGCCGCCGTCGCGACCGTGATCCAGTACTCCGCGCCCGCGCTCATCCTTGCCGTCGTTTGCTTTTTACAGCGGCGCGCACCTAAAAAGGTCGAGCTCATCGCGCTCATTTTCGCGGTGCTGGGCGTCGTGCTGCTCGCCACCCACGGCGATCTTGGCTCGCTGGTTATCAGCGCGGAGGCGCTGGTTTGGTGCCTCATTAGCTCGCTTGGCGTCGTGATTTATAGTCTCATCCCAACGAAGCTAAATCAAAAATACCCCGTCCCGTTAAATTTAGGCTGGGGTATGGTTATCGGCGGCGGTGCGCTTGCGCTTTACACGCGGGTTTGGCAGCTAGGCGGCGTGAGCGATGCGGACGGCTTTGCGGTGCTTGTCGCGGTGGTGATTTTAGGCACGATATGCGCGTCTAGCTTTTACATGACGGGGCTAAAGATAATAGGCGCGAGCAGGGCGAGCATGATCGCGTGCATCGAGCCGGTGAGTGCGGCGGCGTTTGCCTATTTTTGGCTGGGGACGGAGTTTGTGTTTCTTGATTTTGCGGGCTTTACGCTCATTATCTCGTGCATATTTTTGCTGGCCAGGGACGATAAAAGGCGTAAAATTTAACGCGGCAAGGCGTAATCGCGCCAAATTTAATCAGATCATAAGCGCGTCCTTTTTTGCGAGAAGCAAAGGCTTGTTTTAAAAAGCTCGAAGAAGCAATTTATGCAAGCAAGGCGGCTCGGGTGCGATTAAAACTAGGCTTGGCTTAAGTTTTAGATAAAATTAGGCGCTGATTTGCGACGTTTTTATGCGCTCGTTTCGGGCAAAAATCGTAGTAAAATTTGCGGTAAGCCGGGCGCGAGCGATGTTTAAGAGATTAAATTCGGAGAAAAATATGATTTATTTGGCGCAGACCGATACGACGGCCGGGTTTTTGAGCAAGGATTTTCGCGAGATAAACGCGCTCAAACGCCGAGCGGCGGACAAACCCTGCCTCATAACGACGGCGAAGCTTAGCGAGCTAAAAAATCTCGCTCGCGTACCTGCTAAATTTAAAAATTTAGTACGCCGTGCTAGAAAAACGACGTTTTTATATCCGAACGCCAAGGCTGTGCGCGTCGTGAAAGAGTGCGCTCACGAGGAGTTTTTGAGGCAATTTGACTGGCTCTACTCTAGCAGCGCAAATTTAAACGGACAAAACTTCGACGAAGAGTGGGCGAGAGCGGCGGCTGACGAGGTCGTGGATCAAAATTTCAGCCAAAACGCAAGCTCGAAAATATATAAAATTTCAAAAACGCGCCTAAAACGGCTGAGGTAACGACCTTACTCGGCATTTTTATGCGCCGTTTTATAAAAGCTTGCGGGTTTCGGTTTTAAAGCCGAAGTTTCCTTATTCTATAAATTTCCGTTTTGAGGCAGTCTTCCGCTATTTATTCGCTACCGATTTTAGCTGGATTAAAATTTAATCCCAACCGAAACCGCGATAAATCCATTAAAAATTCGCCTTTTATAAATTTAGTTTCGATACGTAAC
>NZ_CAJPMA010000030.1 GCF_905371695.1 uncultured Campylobacter sp.
GGTAGGTCGAAAAGTACGCGCGCCATCGCTAAGATCATAGCCGCCTGTAAATAAGGTAGTAAAACGCGATAAAATGACGCTTTAAAAGACAAGCGTAATGCCACTCGTGAAGGCGAGCGAGCGCGATAAATCCGCATCCTAGCGAAATAAACGCGCAAATTTCCTCACTAGCGCCGAAGCTCGCGGCTGCGGCGAATATCAAAAGCGCCGTTACGGCTAAATTTTTATAAACGAAATTCGGCGCAAAAACGGCTTGCGACATATCTTCGGCGGTAAAATTTCCACTTAAATTTTCGCCCCGCGCCGCTTCTAGCTTAAACGCCTCCTTCGCCGTTACTATGCTTACGCGAAAGCTAACCACCGCGACGGCTGCGGCGTTTACGTGAATTTGCGCGCGCAAAAATCGCTCGTCGCCGCTTAAAGCGTATGCGAAGCTCAACGCGCAAAACGCCGCAAGTACGCAAAGTACGCTAAAATTATCCGTATTTTTATCAAGCGCTAGCAGCACGGCGCAAAATATCAAAAGATACGCCCAGAAAATTCCTATTAAAAAATAGCTAAGATTTAGCCAAAAAGGCGATGCGGCGAGCGCAAGCGCGAAAATAGCAAACATCGTTACGCTGTGAGGTTTTAGCCTACCGCTAAAATTCGCCCAATCGGGCACTGCGGTAAATAAAAACCCCGCGTACGCCGCGGGACAGGCGAGCGCTAAAAAGGCGAATTTATGAAAGCTAACGAAATCAAACGGCGTAAAAAATGAAACGCAGCCCAGCGCTACGCAAACGCACGCGGTTAGGAAAAATATCCGCATCGGATGAGCAAAAAAATCGTTAATCAAAATATATCCTTGAACCGAAATTTTCGTTAATCGCGCGACTAATGAAGTCAAAATCGCGCTCCTCTTGCGGCGCGTTTAGGCGCAAGGTCTGCTCCACGCGCATACCTTTGGCGCTTAAAAACAGTATCTCGTCGCTTAATTTAACCGCCTCAAAGCGGTCGTGCGTCACTAAAAGCACACTCATGCCGCCCCTCGCGCGAGATAAAATTTCACCGATTAAAATCGCGCGCATATCACTATCAAGCCCAGAAAAAGGCTCGTCCATCAGCAGTAAATCAGGCTGCGTAACGAGCGCTCTTACGAAACTAACGCGAGCGCGCATGCCGCCGCTTAGCTCGTCGGGGTATTTTAACGCGTCTTTTTTAGCTAGCCCTACCCGCGCGAAAAACACTAAAATTTCGCTCTCGCAGGTATGCGGCGCTACCAATTTAACGTTATCCAGCGCGTTTTTAAATTCTAAAAGCCTATTTTCTTGAAAAAGATATGTCGTCTTTTTAAAATCGTTGCGAATTTTACCGCGCTTAGGATCTACTAGCCCGCTAACGAGGCGTAAAATCGTCGTTTTGCCGCAACCAGAGGGCCCAAAAAGCGTAATGATCTTGCCGCCTTCAAGCGTCAGGCTAAAATCGCCGACGATGCGATCGCGAAGGATTTCGTATTCTAAATTTTCAAGTTTTAGCAAAATTTTCCTTTTCTTTTAGGCTCTCTCGGCTTACGAGCGGGCGGCGCGTCTAGTCTCGCGGCAATTTCGCCGCTTGCGTTTAAAATTTACGGCCCCAAAAAGGGCTGCTAATACGGCGCATAAAAAAGAAGCGTTACCGGGCCCGCAAATTTAACCGACGACGCATGCGACGAAACGGCGCGGCGCAAAAGCTAACGTTTCCACGGCATCAGCAATATCTTCATCGGCTCGACTATCAAATACTCAAACAGCATCACGAGCCCGATAATAAGCACCACGTATCCCATCACCGACGTCGTATCCAGAAGCACGCGTGCGTCGGCGATCTTTGAGCCCACGCCGTCGGTCGCACCCAAAAGCTCCGCCATTACAACGATCTTTACACCCATGCCTACCGCGACGCTAACCGAGCTTATGATATAGCTCGTAAGATGAGGCATATAAAGATGCCTAATCTTCGCCAAAACGCCCAATTTATAAGCGTCGAAAAACTCTTCAAGCCGCCTATCTATGCTCATCATCCCGATCATCGAGCTAGCAAACGTTAGCGGTAGCGTAGTCACGATAACCGTAAAAATCGTACTCGCATCGCCGAAGCTAAACCAAAATAGCGCCAACACGACCCAAATAATAGGCGGCGTGGAGAGTAAAATCGTGACGAAAGGCTTTAAAAACGCGGCAAAGCTGCGGTACGACCCGGCGATAAGCCCTAGCGCGATACCGGCTGCACATGAAACGCCGATACCGATTAGCGCGCGAATAAGCGAAATTACGATGTCGTTTTTTTCATAATTCGCCAAAATTTCCCACGCCCGCGCAAACACCGCCTTAGGAGCGGGCAGCAAAAACTCGCCGAAAACCTGCGAGCCTAACTGCCAAAGCGCGACGGCTAGACATATCACGCCAAGCCCGCAAAACCCGCCTTGCAGATAATCTACTATCCGCCAAAACGCGCTTCTATGAGCTTTGACGCCGTCTACGATTATCATAAAAATAGCTTCCTATCCGGCATAGCGCCGCCTAAGAATTTCGGATTTAGCGCGTAAATCACTTCAAAAAACGCCGACAATTCATCCGCGACGTCGCTTGCTTTAGTAACGACTAAATTCGAGCGCTCAAACGCGTTAGCAAGCGCGGGGACGGGTGCGGGAAGATAGTTCGCTCCGATCTCGGCGGCGCTTTGCTTGTTGTCTAAAATCCATTTTAGCGCGTTTTGCATATCTGTATGCAGGATTTCTAAATTTTGCTTATTTTGTTCGTAAAATTCGCTTTGCACGATCATACCCGCCTGCGGTATAAAAGGCTTCGTCCCGAAGCTTTCGCCCCAAATTACGGGTAACTCAAACGCTCTAAAAACCTCGACGCCCATAGTCTTGCCGCGCAAAATAGACGCCGTACTCATCGGCTCGATGGAAAGCGACGCGTCGAAGTTTTTTTGCAAGAATAATCCGACGGCCTCGGGCGGCGTTTGCACGTAGGTTATGTTTAGTTTCGCGATATCGATGCCGCGCTTTTTGCAAATGGCTTGCATAATAAGATCGGGCATATCGTTTTTAAATGGCATTACGAGCTTTTTGCCGACTAAATCCTCAAACGTCTTTATCTTATCGCTTTTTGCGAGCACGTTTAAAAGCCCGTTGGTCATGATATTTAGCATTTTAAAATCAAGCCCTTGCGCGTTTAGATTCGCGCATACGTTCGAAGGCGCGGCGGTGAGCTTCATCGTGCCGTTTGCTACGCCCGCGCGCATCTGATCGGGAGTGCGCCAAATTTTAAGGCTTACGTCGTAGTTTTTCGCAAGCTCGCCTCGAATAGCCGCCACGGCTAGGATGACGTTCGGGATCGCGGGCATGCCCCACATTTCAAATTTTTCTTTTGCTAAAAGCGAATTCGGAAGAACCGCGCTAGCGCCCAGAGCCGCCGATAAACCTAGAAAATTTCGTCTTTTCATTGCATATCCTTTTTTTGTTGATTTTGCTCGAAATTTGAGCGAATTTTAGCGCAAATTTTACGCAGCCGCTTGATTTGCTTCGGTTTTACGCCGAAATTTTACTAGCTCCGCAAAAAGCGCTCAAAAAGACGACGCATAGCTAGAAACTAGCATGCACGCTTAACCAAAATTCCCTTCCCGGCGCATTTACCAACGTCGGACTTAACGCGCCTACGTGCGCGCCGCTGATAAACTCGGCGTATTTGCGATCAAAAACGTTATTTACGCCCAGCCTCACGCCTACTTTATTTTTAAACTCTACGCCGCCGTAAAGATCCATCGTAGTAAAGCTTTTAGCCCCCTCTTTTAAATCGATACCAAAGCCCCTATTTTTATCCCAATCTCCGCGCGTTTGCTTTGCGACGTATCTAATCGCCGCGCCCGCGTTAAAGCTTCCGAACCCCGCGTAGTCCTTGTAGTCGAAGTTTAAATTCGCCTCGAACGGACGCATTTGATATAACGGTCTGCCGTCGGTGCGGTTTTGTCCGTAACTATAAAATAAATTTAGCTTCGCGCCGAAATTTCGCGCAAAATTCACCTCGCCGCCCAAATTCGCTAAAAATAGCCTAGCGTCTACGTTTCGCGCGATAACGGCGTTTTTATTCATAGGCGCCGGTAAACGCGAATGCCTGCGGTCGTAGATTACGAGATCGTTTGCATGATCGGCGATTAAGTAGCCGTTTAGCGCGAAAGAATTTTCGTCGTACATCGAATTTAGGTAGCTTTTATAAGCTTCAGAGCCGAACTTAAACTCCGCGCGCGCTCTGTCGTGGCGCTCAGGCTCTAAAAACGGATTGCTTATCCAGCCGTTATCCAGTGGCCCGTAAAGCGCGTTAAAGCGCTCCATATTGCTAGGTATGCGGGCAAGGCTTTCCAGCGCCAGCGTATAAGCGTCCTTTTCGTTAGGCGTAAAGTCGTATTTTAGCGCACCGCTTAGCTCTTTTTGCTCTACTTCGCCGCTAAAATCGCGCCCGTAAATCTGCCTCCAAAGCATGCGGTTATTTATCCTGCCTAGCCCCATGGCGAATCTATCTTCAAAGCTTTTTGTTCTACTCTCGTCAAAGACGTAATCAAGCCCGAAGCTTATCTTGTGAATATCGTTAAATTTATAGCTTATCGTATCGTAAATTTGATAGATATTCGCGTCTATTTTCGGGAAGCGATTGCCCGTATGGACGAAATTTGCGCCTTGTAAAGTATATCGCTTGCCGTCGTGCCTGTCGCGGGTAAATTTTACCCCGAGTACGTTATGCAAAGCGCCCGCATCGTAGTCGTAGCTAGCGCCTAAGTCTAAAATTTTACGTTCTAGTTTGACGTAGGCTTTTTGCGCGGAATTTCGTAGCGAGAAGTTATTGGCCTCGCGCTTTACATCGCGGTAGGCGGCTTCTAAATTTAGTGTATTTCCAAGCGCGGCGTCGCCGATTCGCGCGTTAAATTTCGTAACGTATCTATCCGTCTTTACCGCGTCCATTAGGTGTTGGGGCTGCTTGTCGTCGTCGATCCTGTCGTGAATAAAGGTCGCGCGAAGCTCGCTAATATCGTTAGGCAAGTAGCCTACGACGAAATTTTGCCCGTAGCGCTTATAGCCGAAACCCTCCTTGCTGTTTACGCCTTTTATCTTATCGCCACCACCGTCCTCGTAGTTATTAGCCTTCGTGTAATGCGCGTTTAAAATCGTATAAAAATTCGCGCCTCTATACTTGTAAAGCGCGCTGGAATAAAAGCTGCGGCCGTAAAAACCCGCGCTTAAATGAAACGGGTCGGTCGAGTTATCGAGCTTATTCGTAACAAAGTAGTATTTGCTGCGATCCGCATGGTCAAACTGATTTTCCGGCATCGCGCTAAGCGCGATATTAGGCGTTATCGGCGGAGGCGGAGCGAAATCCTTAACCGGCTTAATCGCTGCGCCAGAAGCGATATTCTCAGCCGAAAATAAACAAATCGCAGAGACTGCGGAGAGTAAAACCTTTCTCATTTTGAGCCTTTCGGTATTAGATTGAATATGAGAAATTATATCAGCTTTAAACTAAAAACGGATTGATAACGCTCAATTAACTAAAAATTTTAGAGATAAAATTTCAGAGCGTAACAGAAGGAAAATTTTACGCAAATTCGGCGATTTATCGATGCGGCGAATTTGCGCCGTTTGCGTAATTTAACGATTATCGGCATTTCGCAGACAAAATATTATCGTGCGGTCTTTGCGTAATTTTAATTGCGCAAGGGAATTAGTTTTGCGATTTTTAGCTTCTCTCGCCGCTTTTTCATTCGCTCTTGTTCGGCTGGCCGCTCGGTGTCAAAATTTCCCTACTCGTTTAAAAGAATGCGGTCGCGCTTACGCAAAATTTTAACCCGCTCGGCGTCGCCAGAAATTTTTAACGCTCAAACTTTGTTATAAACGTAAAATTTCGCCCGAAACGAAATTCGCACTCAAAATTTTTCCGCTTCGCGAGAAATTTCGACGGATCGTAAATTTAAGCGTAAAAAAACGCAAGCGCGATTAGTCGGCTCGGGGATTTGCTTTACAGACAGGCTCCCTATCGACTCGCCGCGGTAAAAATAAAGCAAAGCCTGCGACGCGGGGCTGCGTCAAGCGGAAATATAGCGAAACGGCGGCGTAGCAAAACCTACAAATCGGCCGAGGGACCGCGTCATTGCAGATAGAAGAAATTCGCAATCTGCTTTGCTAGCCTCTGCACGAAATACGGCCACATATAATCTTTTGAATAATTACTTCTGGTGTGCGTTAGCGTAATTACCGTATTTTGGGGCTCTTTACCCTTTTGCCTGACCGAGACGCTGGCGCTCATCGCATAAGAGTAGCTATTGGTATAATAATCGTCTTCGTCGTCGAAGTAATACGCCGCGCCTAGCCCCCAAAACGGACGTCTACCGTAACCGAAACTGCCGAAAAAGCGCGGGTTATAATCGCGTTTAATCGCGCGCTCGAAATTTTGTACCTCGCCTAGCACGACGTAATCGGCGCTTGCGGCGTCGGGGGCGGAGGTAAAGCCCATTTTACCGAGCTCCCGCGCAATCGCGGCGCTTACGCTTTCGTCGCCGTTTACGCTGTTTTTAAATTTAACGAACACGCTAGCGTTCGCATCGGCGGCCTCTATAAAAACGGGCTCGCTTACGTGCGAAGAAACGCTAGGCGCGCTCGCCGCGCAGCCTGCGAGTAAAAATGCAAAAACGACCGCAAATAACGTTCTCATCGTTATTCCTTATAAAACGGATTTTATCGCTCCTTCTAGCACTCCGCGCGGCGTAAGGCCTATGAATTTGCCCGCGATCTTACCGTCCTTGTCGAATACGTAAGTTACCGGCACGCCCATCACGCCGCCCACGGCCTTGCTAAAATAATCGACCGAAATTTTATCACTCGTAGTCTTAAATTCGATTGAATGCTCTTTAAGCAGCGCCATATCGACGTCAAATCCTTTGCTAGGCCCCAGGACGCCGATAAATTCCACGCGGTCGCCGTAAATTTTACGAAGTTCGTTAAGGTCTGGTATCTGCGTCTTGCACACGCCGCAATCGGTACCGAAAAAGAAGAGCAAATACGGCTTATCGCCGATTTTTAAGCGCTGATCGCTCGGAAAAAAGGTCGTATCGATGCCTTTTGGATCGTTTAGCGTAATGTGGTGCTTTTCGTACTCTTTAACGCAGCCCGCCAGCGCTAGCAAAGCCGCTAGCGTTAAAAATATCTTTTTCATTTATTTCCTTCTACTTTGTCTACCGGGCTTTTCCGTAAAATTTTAATACGCCGCGCTAAAAACGAGACGGAGACTAAGCCTGGTTTATCAGCCGAATATTATCTAGCTTTCCGTGTCTTAAATACACTATCTTATCGCCGTATTCCCCTAAATCAGGATTATGCGTAACGAGCAAGATCGTCTTACCTTGCGATTTTAGCTTACAAAAAAGATCTAACACGACCTTTTCATTGGCTTCGTCTAGGTTGCCCGTAGGCTCGTCGGCGATTAAAATTTCAGGGTCGTTGATGAGCGAGCGCGCGATGCATAGACGTTGCTGCTCGCCGCCGCTTAGCTGGCTAGGGCGATGCGTGATGCGGTGAGAAAGTCCCACGGCTTCAAGGGCGGCTTTGGCGTCGGCTTCGTCCACGCTGCTGTGATAATACTGCGCTATCATCACGTTTTCAAGCGCGCTAAGATAAGGGATCAGGTGAAACTGCTGAAATATGAGCCCTATCTTCTCACGGCGAAATTTTAGCGTATTTTCGGGCGTTAAATGGCTAGCGTCGTCCCCGCCTAAGATGTATTCGCCGCTGCTTGGCGTATCCATTAGCGATAAGATATTTACCAGCGTACTTTTGCCGCTACCGCTAGGCCCCATTACGCTGACCCACTCGCCCTTTTTAACGTCGAAATTTATATTATCCAGCGCGCTAACGTCGCCGAATTTCTTACAAATATTTTTTAACTCTAACGCCTTCATCTATTCTCCTCGTAAAATATCCGCCATTTTATTATTTAGCGCGCGTTTTATCGGATAAAACGCCGCAACCGCCGCAAACGCGAGCGATATAAATACCGCTAGCGGCACGCTTAAAATTCTAAAATCGATACTTGAACTAAATATCGCGTATCCCAGCGCTTGGGCTAGTAAAAAGCCCAAGAGAGAGCCCGCAAGCGCAGAAATAAAAGCCGCGATAAAGGTCTCTGCGCCGAACAGTTTTAGCACGTTTTTCTTACTCGCTCCAAGCGCTCTAATTAGCGCGATCTCTTTCGCGCGCGACAGCAAAATCGCGCTTAAAGTCGTATTTACGCACATCGAAGTAATCAGTAAAATAACCAAAGAAACAAGCGCCATTAAAAGCTTGATTTTTTCAAGTATAAAGCCCTCGGATTTTGAAACCTTCGCTACCGGTTTGGCGGAAATTTCGGGCGAGCTTATATCTCTCGAAATTTTCGTAATCTCGTCGAAATTTCCAAGCACAACGGCTTCGGCATAGTTTATCAGGCCCTCTTTTTTAGCGATTTTTTGCGCTAGCGGAAGGGAGACTATTAACAACGCATCCTCTTTATCGCCGCTTGCTACGACACCTTTAATCTTGACCTTTTGCGCTTCGTTTTCGCCGATCGCTCTAATCTCGATCTCTTCGCCTACTTTAAAGCCCGCTTGTTTAGCCAAATCTACGCCGATTAGCGCGCTTTTATCGTCGAAGTCTAGCTTTACCGCGCTTCCTTCTTTAACCTCTAAAAACGGCTTCACTTTATCTAGCTCGCTAAATTTCGCTCCCATCAAAACGGCGTTCGTAGGCCCGATATTAGCCTGCGTAAAGAGATATCCGCTGCTTCCTAATAAATTTTGAGACGGAATTTTACCTATCGCCTCGCCGAATTTCGCCTCGCTCATATCGTCGTTATCTAAATTCGCGGGAGCGAAAATCATATTGGCGCCGTAGGTTTTTAACTCGCGCGATACCTTACTGTCTATATCTAAATAAACGTTAATAAACGCCGCGCATACGCAAGCGCCCAGCATTATCGAGACGGCTACGACCGCCGTTCTAGCCGAGCCGTTTTTTAGGCTTTTATAGATTAGGTTTAAAAAGAATTTTTTATTTGCGGTCATAAAGCACCTCGGCAGGAAGTAAATTTATCACGTTTCTCATCGGGATTAACGAACCTATGACGCTAATAGCGAGCGCAAACGCCGTGCAAAGCGGCAGCGCGATCCACGCTACGCCGATACCGTGCCCGAATATCGCGTAAGCCATGACGTAGCTTAGCGCGTATCCGGCTACCGCTCCCGCGAGCCCGGCGAAAAACGCTACCACTAAGCTTTCGCTGGCAAATAGCGCGTAAATTTCAAAGTTGCTAGCACCCAGCGCTTTAAGCAGGCCGATCTCCTTTTTTCGGCGGTAAATTTCGCTCGTCATTAAGGATGTAATGCCGATAGCCGCCACGCCCAGCGCGATGATAGATACGATACCCATTAGGCTTTGGATCTTTTTTACGATATTGCTCTCCGCGTCGCTTACTTGAAGGTTCGCCTTCGCGCTAATACCGGCGATCTCCTCTTCGATTTGATATGCGATCGAGCCCGCGTAAGCCGAGCAGTACCAAAGGTCGTATTCGGCGCTGTCTAGGTTATCTAAATTCCTGCGCGCTTTTAAGGATAGGTCGTTTTCTGGGATCGTCATCGCAGAAACCTCCGCTCGCGTAAATTTACCCTCGTGCCCGCTTAGAATTTGCGCTAGTTTTAGCGAGCCTACGAGCTTTCTGCTCTGCTCGCCGGCGCCTTTTAAAATTCCTACTACCCTAACCTCGTAACCGCCTAAATTTAGCTTATCGCCGACTTTTAAATTTTCGCGCCCAGCCAGCTCGTCGCCGACTAAAATTTCATCGATGCTATCGTCTTTTACCCAAGCGCCCTGCACGCCCCAAAACCCGAACAAACTCTTTACGCCGCTGCTAAACTCGGGCTCGTCCTTAACGCCTATATTTTTATCGAAATAGGTACCTTGAAGCGAAAATTCCCGTCCTTTTTCGTCCTTTACCTTAACGTCCAAAAACGGAGCTAGCGCTACGATATTATTTCGCCAGAAAATCTCTTTAACCTTATGCAGCTTGTCTTCGTCTATAAAATTCTGCGATTTTAACGGAGTAAAATTTCGCCCCTCTATCTCGATGCTAAGGCTCTCGCCGCGCGGCAAGATCACGATATTAGAGCCGTAGCTGCGAAGCTCGCTCGCGACCTCGTCGCCGATTTTTAAAGTAATATTTAACATGCAAGCTAGCAAAATAGTAGCTAGAAATATCGTAACAAACGCCATCGTCTTTTGTACTCGACTACCCGTGATCGAGCTTTTGATCATTATTAATTGCATATTTCTCATTTTAGCGTCCCGTTAATGTCTACGTATTTTTCCGGATGCGCTTCAAATTCCGCCTGAGTTTGGTTATTTTCGAAAAAATACGTCCTGTTGTAATATAAATACGACCTTGAATTTTGGTTGCTGACCTTCTTACGGCTAACGGGGTCGATTACCTCTTTTTCCACGACCTTGCTAAACATCCTAGCGCCCTCTACGATAGTATCGTAAGTTACGCTAATATACTTTCCGTCGAATTCAAAAGGCATAGGGATCGGATTGCAACCGCCATCTTTGCCTACACTAGGTAGGAAAATTCGCACGTTGCACGAGATGCAGATTAGGTCGTTGCCGCGCTTTACGTAGCCCATATCGCCGCATATCGCGCATGCGTCAAAGACTATAATAGGCGACGGGCGATCGGGAAAGCGGTTAAGCAAGAAAAATCGCACCTCTTTGCCTTCGTCGGTGATATAAGCGTATCTGTGGAGATCGTTATCTTTTAAAATTTCTACGTCAAAGACGAATTTGCCGTCTACGGGCTCGATTAAAATCGGATCGGAAATTTTAGGCGGGCGAGAGGCGTAAAGATCGTAATAAAGCAAAAACGATACACTAACGACCGCGACGCAAACGGCTGATTTTACGTTTGCGGCGATACTTTGCCTAACCGCGTTTACTAGACGAAATTTAATAGAACCTACCGCGTCTTTGCTAACCGCCGCGGGCCTTGCGCAGTAATTAATAGCGGCTAAAACTAAAACGACTAGCGCATAAAAATAAGCGATAAACGTAGCTACGTAAATCCCCTTAGCTACGAGCGATAGCACGGCGGGATACGTAGGGATATTCCCCGCTCGCATAAGCTCTAACGTAGCGTTTGACAGCTTTTCTAAGATTAGGCAAAGCAGAACCAAAACGCTAGTTAGTTTTAAAATTTTGGGCGAAAGATAATTTTTAATATTTGAAATAAAGAAAAATAAAGCGATTAAAAGCGTCATCGCCAAAAGCATTAAAAAGAAGCTAATTATGCTTTGCGTATCGAGTAATTCGCCCGCAAATAGCGGGAAAAGAAGGCTAATCGCGCTATAATTTACGCCAAAACCCAGCCCTAGCGCGAAAAACGTCAAAATTTTTGCTAGTTTAAACTCAAAGAATATCCACACCGCGCTAACGATTAAAACCGCAAACGTGATGCAGTCAAACAGCATCTTAGCGTTAGCGTCAAGCAGCGCGCTTTTGGCGGATTTTAGTATCAAAATGCCGATACCGACGCCTATTAGCGAGGGTAAAAATATAGTTTTTAAACTTTTATCCTTATTGCTTAAAGCGGCAAAAAGAGTAAATCCAAGCAAAGCCGAAATAACTTGAACGAAGTAAATAGACATAAAAAACCTTGAAAATTTTAAAATTTTAGGTGAAATTTAGGGCGAAAATTCGCCCTAAAATTATTTAACCGGGCCGCCGGTCCATTGGAATTTGTAAGTCGTAGTGAAAGGCTCGAACCATTTACCTACGCCCGTTTCTTTGTCGGCGTGGCGACCGAAGCCGTTAGCCTCAGGGCTTTGGATGTTAAATTTCACTTCATAGTTGCCTACGCCGGTATCCATTTTAACGTTTGCGCCGTAGTGAGGACCGTCGCTTGCTACCATCGGCATGAAAGTTCCTTTTTTAACTTTACCGTTGTCTAGGTTTTTTAGCTCGTAGTTGATTTTTAGATAAGGAACCCACTCGCCCTCGCCGAAGCCGTTTTTATTGCCCGCGATAGCGTGAATGTCGGCTTCTAGGTGGATGTCTGCTTGACTAGGAGCTAAATCGATACCTTTTGGCTCCATATCGATCGGTTGTAGATAAACGGCTGCTATTTCCATTCCGTTAGCTTCTACCGGCTCGCCGATAGGATGTTCGCCCGCAAGCGCGATACTAGCGGCTAAACTAAAAGCCGCGACTGATGCAAGAATCTTTTTCATACTTTCTCCTTTTATTAAGATTGACTTTTCTGTTTTGATTTCATAATAATTATGCCGACGATAAGCGCTAGCACCATTAAGATTTGCGGTACCAAGCTCTCGTAATAAGGCTTTAATCCAAGCCAGTTACCCGCCCATTCAGGAAAATCTAGTCCGTTAATGATAGTCGGGATAAAAATTTTACCCTCTACTAGCTCCATTACACCCTTGCCGACGAATACGACAGACATATAAAAAATGATCGCCGAGGTAAATATAAAAAACGGCTTAATCGGAATTTTTAGCGCGAAAATTTTAAAGATAAAATAAACAACTAACAAAACGACTACGCCCGTAATGAATCCGCCCGTAATCATCGAATAATCGCCTGCGCCCTTTGCGCCGAAAATAATAGCCTGATAAAACAGTACAGTCTCCGCGCCCTCTCTAAATACGGCCAAAAATACCGTCCACCAAAGCGCAGCCACGGAGTTAGTAGAAAGCGCTTCGTTTACGTGTCCTTGGATGTAGCTGTTCCATTTTTTCGCACCCGCGTTTGAAAGCAGCCAAAATCCGACGTAAAAGAGTAGACCAACGGCTACTAGCATCGTGATGCCTTCCATTAATTCGCGCTTTTGGCCTGCCGCAGCGCCGAATATTAGATTCATCACCCAAGCCATAACAAAGCTTAAAACGATCGCCACGCCGACCGAGCTATATACGACTTTGCCCATTTTCGCGGCGTTGCCGGTTTTTACCAGATAAGCTACGACCGCAGCTACGATGATGAGCGCCTCAAATCCCTCGCGTAAGATAATAGTAAGCGCCGAAAGAAACAAAAACCAAGGCGATTGTTTTCCGCCCGTAAGCTCCAAGGCGCTTGCTAGCTGCGCGGCTAGCTTATCCGTAGCATCTTTAACGCGCGCTTCGTCGGCGCCGGATTTCATAAGAGCTACGATAGAGCTAAAACTACTTTCGATATTGGTCTTTAAGTTTACGTCGATCGCGCCGACCGTATTTTCCATGCCGCTAGCTTCGAATTCGTCGAAATATATATCTTGCACGTCGCCCATAGCCTTTTTAGCGTCTCCGCTTTTATACATGGCTAACGCAGCTACGACTTTTTGATTTATGTTATCGACCACAGGCGCGTAATCCGTCTGAGTTTCATCGTCCTGCGCCGCGTCCGCTACGGCGCTCATATCCACGACCGCGATCTTAGCGGCGTCGGCGGGAAGTTTACCGATAGCTTCGTAGATTAGTTTATTGATTTCGGCCGTTTTTGCTTTAAAATCCTCTTTGGTTATCGCGTTTGTCGTGCCGCTAATAGCCTCTCCCATTTTGCGCTGGATGTCCGCGTCTAGGCTTTTGCCGTTTTCTATATGCTGGCGAACGGCGATTTCAAGCTTAGTATTTCGGTAATTTTCGAATTTCGCCGTATTTAGCGCCTTCTTGGCGTCCTCATTTTTATCTGCGTCGTAACTAGCCGCGGCGTCTTTTAAATTTTGCGAAATTTTTTCGAATACCGCTTTCCACTCGGGCGCAAATTTAGAAACGTCGAAATTTTGTTCTGCGAAGGCCGCACTCGGATCGGTAGAATACTCGCCCACTAGCCTATGGCCGCTTGAAATTTTAGGTAAAATTTCGTCGATTTCTTTATTTAGATTGTCTATTCTTTCTTGAACCTTCTCGGGTGCTTCGCCGGCTTTTATCGCTTTGCGAATTTCGCCGAACTGTTTTTCCATCGCGTAGGCTTTTTTCTGACTAAAATTTATACGAATACCCGCTTCTATATCCTCGAAATAGCCGAAATACGCGTTTTGAACGGTAGCTACGGCCTGTTCGACGTTGCCGGCTTTATACTCGTCTATTACTTTAACGAACTCACTTTTAATAGTGGCGACGACTTGATCGTAATCATCATTTTTGGCAAAAACCAAAATAGGCAGTAACGCCAAAACAAAAATTTTAAAAATTTTACTCATTTAAGCTCTTTCGGTCTAAATTTTTGCCGAAGTCTAGCAAAAAAAGGCTTTAAGTAAAATAAAAACTATTATCAGGAAAAAGTATTTTTGAGAGTAAAAATAATAAAAAGGGAGCATGCACTCCCTTTTTCTGCTATAACCTAGTAGTCGCGTTTCTAATCATTACGCGCTTGCGGTATACGTTTGATACCTCCGACGCGTCGCCGACTAGTAGGGCGTTCGTAGAACAAATAGCCGCGCACATCGGCACTTTACCTTCAGCCATTCTATTTTGTCCGTATAGCTCGAATTCCTCGTGAGAATTCGTAGGCTCAGGACCGCCGGCACACATAGTACACTTATCCATCTCGCCCTTAACGCCGAATGCCCCGTCGCGCGGGAACTGCGGCGCGCCGAACGGACACGCGTATAGGCAGTATCCACAGCCTATGCATTTGTTTTTATCGTGAAGCACGATACCATCAGCTCTAATGTAAAAGCAATTTACCGGACATACCTGCTCGCAAGGCGCATCGGTGCAGTGCTGACAAGCAAGAGTAGTCGAAATTTCCTTACCTTCTATACCGTCGTTTAGCGTGATTACCTTTCGGCGGTAAATACCTACGGGTAGTTCGTGAGCCGATTGACACGCTACCTGACAACCAAAGCAACTAATGCATCTATCGTTATCGACGTAAAATTTCATACGCGCCATTATGCAAGCTCCTTATCGGTTAAAATTTCATCGAAGAACGACGTTTTGAAGTCGAATTCCTCAGCCTTTTCTATACGACACAAGCCCGCATTAAACTCTGAAATTTGAGTAACCGGATCAAAGCCGTAGTTAGTTACGGTATTAAAGCTCTCGCCGATAGTATAAGGCTTAGTGCCCTCAGGGTAGCGGTCTTCTAAACTCACGCCCTGCATTATGCCCGCAAAGTTATACGGCATGCAGATTCTATCCGGAGTTACCATGTAGCTGTGGTAACAGCGGACTTTAATCTTAGTGCCTTGCGGAGAGTGTATCCACATCATATCGCGGTCTTTAATGCCGTATTTTAGAGCAAGCTCGGGATGAACGTTGGCAAACATCTCAGGCGTAATAGACGCTAGATACTTGCTCGTTCGCTCTATCATTCCCGCGCCGCTTAAATTTACTAAGCGCTGCGTACTAAATACGATAGGGAATTCTTTGCTCCAATCTTTTGCTTGCTGTTCGGACTTAAATTTAGTCTCGACGCGGAAATTTCTAGCCTGATCGTCAAAGGTCGGGTATTTTTGCACCAAATCCCAACGCGGAGAGTGGATAGGCTCGCGGTGTTTAGGAATCGGATCTAGGAATTCCCAAACGATCATTCTAGCTCTTGCGTTACCGTAAGGCACTACGCCTTTTTCACGGCATTTTTCTAGTATAAGTCCGCTATAGTCCATACTCCAGCTAGCGCCCATTTTTGCTTTTTCTTCTTCGCTTAGCGTGATGCCTAGTACTTTTTCGATATTTTCTTTGGTTATTTGCGGATAGCCGCCTTTTACCTGCGAGCCGACTAAGGTTGCATCCTCGCTAGCTAGTTGGCTAACGCCGTTATGCTCTAAACCGAAGCGATTTCTAAATCCGCTGCCGCCTTCGGTATAAGGCTTACTCATATCGTAAAGTATCGGCGTACCAGGGTGCTTTTCGTCCCATGCAGGCCAAGGTTTACCGTAGTACTCGCCTTTTACTTCTCCGCCGATACCCATTAACGTATCGGGATCGAAATTTTCCCAGTTAGCCTGATGTCTTCTAAACATCTCGGCCGTTCTACCGCCGTATCCGATCGAATTTCCTATGCGAGCGATTTCGTTAGTCGCGTCGTCAGGCCATACGAAGTCGTCTTTTACCTGCTTTATCTCGCGATCCACGATACCCATCTTCATGCCGCGGACGTATTCGTCGTAAAAGCCGAATTTTTTAGCGAATGCAAACATAACCTCTTGATCGGGCTTACTTTCATAAAGCGGATCCACTACCTTAGTTCGCCACTGGCCGGAGCGATTCGTAGCGCTAAGGTGTCCCTCGTTTTCAAACGCCGTAGCCACCGGTAAGATGTAAACGCCGTCTTTGCGGTCGCTTAAAACGGAAATCTCGTTTACGAACGGCTCTGCCACGACTAAGAGATCTAGCTTATTTACGGCCTCTTGAATTTTAGCTAAGTGAGCCATCGAGGTAATACCAGTTCCTTGCACCCAAAGCACTCGAAGTCTACCGCTGGTATACGTTTTTTCTTCTTTTAAGACGCCTTGCCACCATTTAGATAACGACCAGCCTTTTTCGTTTCTCCAGTTTCTATCCTCAGGATTTTGCGGATCGTGATAAAAATACTCTTCAAATACGGTATTTTTTACCGGAGCGCCGCCTTGTTTAGGCTCTTTCGTAGATACCGCGAAGCGTTTAATAAATTCGTCGTAATCAACGCCCCAGCCCTTACAGTAATATTTCCATGCAGCATCGGCTAGCCCGTAATACATCGGCAAGCTATCTGAAAGATTACACATATCGGTAGAGCCTTGAACGTTATCGTGACCGCGAATAATATTACAGCCGCCGCCCGGTTTACCCATGTTGCCTAAAATTAGCTGCATGATAGGTAAAATTCTCGTATTTGAGGTGCCTACGGAGTGCTGAGTGATACCTAGCGCCCAGATAACCGTTCCCGGTTTATTGTGAGCCATTATGCGCGCGGCTTGCATTAGCTTATCTACCGGTACTCCGGTAACGTCCGAAGTTACCTCAGGCGTCCAGTGCTCCGCCTCTTTTCTAATTTCTTCGATACCGTAAGTTCTATTTTCTAAAAATTCCTTATCTTCCCAGCCGTTTTTAAGGATTATGTGGATTAATCCGTAAATCAACGCTACGTCCGTTCCAGAGCGCTGTCTTAGATAAAGGTCCGCTTTTGCCGCAGATTTCGTAAAATTCGGATCGGCTACGATAAGTATCGCGTTGTTTCTGTCTTTAGCCTGCAAACTGTGCTTCATACCGCCGACGGGATTTGCCACGGCAGAATTTGCGCCTATCATAAAAATAGCTTTTGAATTTTTAGCCATATCTCCGAAGTGATTCGTCATAGCGCCGTAACCCCAAGTATTCGCCACACCGGCGACTGTTGCGCTATGTCAAATGCGTGCTACGTGATCGTTGCTGTTTGTGCCCCAAAATGCCGCAAATTTACGGAAATAATAGCTCTGCTCGTTATTAAATTTGGCTGAACCCAGGAAAACTACGCTATCAGGACCGTCTTCTTTACGAATTTGCAGCATTTTGTCGCCGATTTCGTTAACCGCGGTCTCCCAGCTAATTCTTTCCCATTTACCGTTTACTTTTTTCATCGGATATTTGATGCGTTGTTTGCTCTTTGTAAGGTCGATTTGATCGATGCCTTTCGAGCAGTGGCTTCCTTGCGAAATCGGATGATCTACCGCCATATCCTGACGCATCCAAACGCCGTTTTTAACCTCGGCTATAATACCGCAACCCGCGGAACAGATCGAACAGATGGTTTTTACTCTTTTAGTGTCCGCAAAGGGATTATTTACTTCCTCGCTCGTGGCTTTTCTTACGGTGTCGTTCGAGCCGAACGCCGCGATGCTACCCGCCCCCGCGGCTCCGATAGCGGCGAGCTTTAAGAACGAACGCCTTCCTATTTTCGTATCACTCATAGTTTTTCTCCCGATAAGTAATAATATTAGGGCTTAAATTTAAGCCGACCTTGCTATAAATTTCGGCGCAAATGCCAGAAATTTAGTAAGCTACCTTATAAAATTTCTCCCACGCCGCGGTCTTATGATAAAGCACCTCTTTTTTATTAGAATGCCCGACTACCACGCCGTTATCGTCCGGCGGTAGATCGTCGCTCGTGATCTTAGCCGCCGCGGACGTAGCCGCGATGCTAGCTACCGCGCCCGCTTGTAGCGTCTTTTTGAGAAATTCTCGTCTGTTTTCTTTCATAAAGACAACCTCTAAAAC
>NZ_CAJPMA010000031.1 GCF_905371695.1 uncultured Campylobacter sp.
TTTTACATTAAATTTTATGTATTTATTCCGAAAAAGTGCTTAAATTTTCTAAAATTTCGCTCGGGACTAGCTTACTAACGTCGCCGTTATGTCTTAAAACCGAACGAACGATCGAGCTTGAAATAAACGCGTTTTTAAGGCTAGGCATTAGATACACGGTCTCAAATTCTTCCCAAAGCGTAGCGTTTGCGTAGCCTATTTGCAGTTCGTATTCAAAGTCGCTAACCGCGCGAAGTCCGCGTATAACGACGTTTATGTCTAAATTTTTGGCGAAATCTACTAGCAAATTATCAAAACCCGTAACCTCAACGTTTTTAAAATTCGCCGTAGCGATCTTAGCCATTTTTACTCGCTCTTTAAAGCCAAACATAGGGTTTTTGCTATCGCTTTTAGCTACGGCGACCACTACGCACTCAAAAATCCTGCTCGCGCGCTTGATAACGTCGATATGTCCGTTCGTTACGGGATCGAAGGTGCCCGGATATATGCATTTTTTTTTCAATTTCGCTTCCTTTTTGATATTTTTTAGAGCGGAGCGGGTAAAATTTCGCCGAATTTACGCAGGGCTTCCCCGCCATCTTTTAAAATTTTCATTCTCCACGCCCGCCGCATCGAGCCATTTTCCTATTATAAAGTCGTTTATTTGCCCAGCCTCGCTACCCGCGTAATGCCCGATAACGGGCGGCGCGATCGTTACGCCAAGAGCCGAAAGCTCGCTCATTTGACGTAGGCTAATCGTAGAAAAGGGCATCTCGCGCACGCCTAGCACCAGCCGCCTACGCTCTTTTAACGCGACCGCCGCCGCGCGCGTAATTAGCGTATCGCTTAGTCCGCAGGCGATTTTAGCCAGCGTGTTAATAGAGCAGGGCGCGACGATCGCGGCGTCCGTTTTAAACGAGCCCGATGAAATTTGCGCGCCCAGATCCGCATCGCTATAAAATTTTACGTTCGCGCTCGTAAAAATTTCTTCTAAAATTTTATAAATTTCGTAGCGAGCGGCTTTATCCTTTACGTTATCGCTTTTTACGAACGGGCGCAGCGCCGCATCGCCTAAATTTTTCGCGTTTAGCGCGCTCTCTCCCGCTTTGCTGTTAGATTTAAGGTCGTCCCTTCTCGCGTCGTTCGTCCCTAAAATTTCAGCCCGCGATTTTTCAAAATCTATGCCGTATTCAAGCCGCAAGACCTCTTTCGCGCCGCTGCTAACTACGGCGTGAATTTCGCTAGTTTTGCTAGCCGCCAAAATTAGCTTTAAGCCCAAAATCGCACCGCTTGCGCCGCTAACGCCCACGACTACGCGTTTCATTTTAGCACGACCTCTTTGGGCGAACTTACGATCGCGGATAAAATTTTGCCGTCTTTATTCTTAACCTTGATCGCATCGCCTAAATTTCCGCCCTCCATGGCGCGCACCTCGATAATGACGCTAAGCCCGCCGTCGTTTAGCACCGCATTTAGCGCGTCGCCTTTTTTTACGAGCGTTACGGCGGCGAAATTATGCTTCATCAGCACTTCGCCGGCTTTGATTTTAGAACGCGCCACTAGCGCGGAAGCAGGCATAACGGCAAGCGCGTCTTTTTGGTATTTTTCAAAATCTACAAAGCCGCTTTGATAATCAAGCAGTCCTAAAACGCGCTTAGGCTCGATGTCGTTTAACGCGATAAATACGGGCATTTTGGCCTTAAAGGAATATTTGAAAAACAAGCTTTTTAAGGTAAGGTCGGGTAACTCGAAACTTGCTCTAAACGAACCTCTTTGGTTGCTTGCACCGTTTAAAAAGATACTTTTAAATCTAAAATTTTCAAAATTTTCGGGTAGGGCGTTTTGCGGCTCGATGCTTAAATTTTCTATTACGATGCCCGAGTATTCGTCGCTTACGGCGCGTAAAAAGCTTGCTTGCATCAAATCAAGCTGTGAGCAGTCTTTGACGAACGCGACGCTACCGCCGCTTTTGTCGGAGTAAGTTTTAAAATTCGCGGTTAAAATTTCGTTGAGTTTTTTAATATCTATTTTCGCCGCTCTCGCGCCGCCGAGGTTTAAAATTTCGTTATCTTCGCCGCCGAATCCGAAGGTAGAGAGCATTATCGCATCGTTTTTAACGCAATACATAGGATAAATCGGGATTTTATTGATCTCGTTTGCGAAAATTTGGAAGGGAAATAAAAAGAGTGAGATTAAAAAAATGGAGCGGGAAACGAGATTCGAACTCGCGACCCCAACCTTGGCAAGGTTGTGCTCTACCCCTGAGCTATTCCCGCAACGAAAATGAAGCCCGCATTTTAGCCGAATATTTTTCATTTGTCAAGAAATCCTCGTAACAAAAATTTCATCTCCCGCCGCAAGCGCGCTTTGCTCGGAGATTGATACGTAAATAGCGTTGCTTTTTATTAGCGGCTTTATCATCCCGGAGCCGAATTTATTACCGTCCGTAACGTGAAAGACGCCGTCTTTTAAGCGTCCTAGCACGATATTAGCGCGTCCGCTTTTAAGCTTTAAATCCTCGCTAATTACCGCCTTTTCGCGCTCCGCGGGCCTTCCTAAAAGCGCGGGCAGGACGAATAGACGCGCGCACAAAAACGCCGCCATCGGATTTCCAGGTAGCGCAAATACAATCTTACCCTCTTTTGCGTACGCCTTACAAGGACCGCCCGGACGCATATTTACGCGCCCGAAAATTTCGCTAAATCCTAGCCGCGTAAGCGCTGTTTTCATAAAATCGGCCTCGCCCTTGCTAGCCCCGCCCGAGCTTATTAAAACGTCGAAATTTCGGGCGCTTTCAAAGGCTTTTACGGTTGCGCCCAACTCGTCTTTTATAACGCCTAGATAACTACTTGCAAATCCACGCTCTTTAAGCAGCGCCGCGATGCCAGCGGCGTTTGCATTATAAATTCGGTCCGCGTCCGCGCTTTGCCAAGGCTCTACGATCTCGTCTCCGCTTGAAAAAATTCCGACGCGAGGAGCGCTAAATACGCTAACGAAGCTAACCCCTTGCGCCGCTAGCATCATAATTCGCGCCGCATCCAGCCGCTCGCCCGCACGCATCAAAATTTCGCCCGCTTTAACCTCTTCGCCAGCAAATCTATACGCCTCGCCGCGCTTTAAATTCGCTGGAGCTACGACGAAGCCGTCCTTCTCCTCGCAGTCTTCAAACCGCATTATCGTATCGGCGCCTAACGGAATTTTCGCGCCCGTCATTATCTTTACGCATTCGTTCGCACCGATCTTTAAAGAGCGCTTATCTCCCGCGAAAACGGCGTCTATCACGCGGTAAGGCTTGTCTTTTTCGTCAAATTTTACCGCATAGCCGTCAAGCGCGGAGTTATCGAAGCAGGGTAAATTTTTACCGGCAACGACATCTTCGCCCAAGGTTCTTCCAAGCGCCTCGCCGATAGGCAAAATTTCGCTTTTTAAAGGGCTAAAATTTTCTAAAATTTTATCTAACGCAGCGTTAAATTCCATCACTCTTCCAGCCTCTCCACGTCCGCGCCTAGCGCTTTTAGCTTGATCTCTAAATTTTCGTAACCGCGGTCTAAGTGATATATCCTATGCACGCGGCTAACGCCCTTTGCTACGAGCGCGGCAAGCACGAGCGCGGAGCTAGCGCGCAAATCCGTCGCCATAACGTCCGCCGCGTTTAGCTCGCCGCCTCCTTGCACGCTGGCGATATGTCCGTTTAGACGGATATCCGCGCCCATTCTGGCTAGCTCGCTAACGTGCATGAAGCGATTTTCAAACAGTCGCTCGTCTATCGTGCTAACGCCGTTTGCGACGAGAGAAAGCGCGGTAAACTGCGCCTGCGCGTCGGTAGGAAATCCCGGATACTCGGTGGTTACGATCTCGCACGGGCGAATTTTTTCCGCGGGCATAATCGTAATTTTATCGCCCGAAATTCGTATACCAAAGCCCATTTCTTCGAATTTTGCAAGCACCGCGGTTAGATGTTTGGCGTTCGCGCCGGTAACGGAAATTTCAGAGTTGGTTATCGCTCCCGCGCAAAGATAGGTCGCCGCCTCTATGCGATCGGGGATCACCTCGAAATCAGAAATTTCAAGCAGCTTCCCGCCTGAGCCTTCTATCGTTAGCTCGCTCGTGCCGATACCTTCTATCTTTACTCCGGTAGCGGCTAAAATTTCGCACACCTGCACGACTTCGGGCTCTAACGCGACGTTTAAAAGCCTGGTAGTGCCGTGCGCCAAAGCCGCCGCGGTTACGATATTTTCGCTGCCCGTAACCGTGACTTTATCAAAGACTATATTCGCGCCTTTTAATCCTCCCTCTGCGGTAGCTACGACGTATCCTTGCTTTATCTCGATATTCGCGCCCATTTTTTCAAGCGCCGATAAATGCAGATCTATCGGACGCTGGCCGATCGCGCAGCCTCCGGGCAGGCTCACCTCGCAGCGGCCGAACCGCGCTAAAAGCGGACCCAGTACCAAGATAGAAGCGCGCATTTTACGCACGATGTCATAGGTCGCCGTCGTGGAATTTACGCCGCCGGCATCTATCGTTAGCGAATTTTCGTTCGTAAATTCGCACGAAGCGCCTAAATTTCTAAGAAGCTGCGCCATGGTTTTAATATCGGCGACGTTAGGGATATTTCGGATAGTTACTCGGTTTTTAGATATTAACGTAAGCGCCATTAAAGGAAGCGCCGCATTTTTAGCGCCGCTAATACCGACTTCGCCGCTAAGTTTCGCGCCGCCTTTAATTCGTAAAAAGTGCATCATAGTTCGTCCTACTCGTTAAAATTCGGGCTGATTGTAGCGGTTTTTAGCTTATAAAGCAAAAATTTAAATATTTACCGTTACTCGCTAAAATTTCGGCCGATTTAAAATTTTAGGAAAAAAATGAAAAATTTAATCGCAACTTTATTACTAGCAAGCGCCGTTTTTACGGGTTGTAGCCTAAAAATTCCTAGCGGCGGCGAACACGCTCAGCTACGAACCATAGAAGGCGGAACGTACCACGACGACGAAGATTATTTAGAGAATTATTTAGATCAAAACGACGGCGACGGCAAAACTCGCAAAGATAAAAAATTCGGCGATTTTTTTAATAAATACCTAAACACCAGAGCCGGCGGCGACTGCTCTGGCTTCGTTTCAATCGTCAATCAAAAGCACGCGAATATGTATTTCGACGAATCTGCGATCAATAAATATTACGACAAAGGCGGCAGGAAATCAAAAGCGATTTTTAACCTATACGCAAGCAAAAATTTAATCGCCGATAAAAATCCTAAAATCGGAGACTTGATATTTTTCGCAAATACGCTAGGGCGGGGCGCTCAGAAAAATAAAGATATGAAAAACGTAACTCACGTAGGTATTATAACCGACGTCGCAAAAGACGGTACGGTGCGATTTATTCATAATTACGGCGGTAAAATCAAGCACAGCTATATGAATCTAACTCGTAAAAACGTATTTATGGACGGCAAAAAGGAGATTAATAGCTACATGGTGCGCTGTAAGGGCGCTCAGTCAAGCTGCCTAGCGTCAAATCGCTTCGCGGGATACGGGATCGTAAAATAGTGCCTGCTAGCTGGGGCATAATCGCGTTTACGACGCTGTTTTACGGATTTTATTATTTTTTCTTACCCGTTCAGGCAGGCGGAATTTTAGGATTAAACGTACTATTTTTAAACGGCTCTTATTGGCAAATTTTAAGCACGATCTTTATGCACGGCTCGTGGGCACATCTTGTTATGAATATGGCGGTACTTTTTCAATTCGGCTCGGTCTTAGAGCGTTTTTTAGGTTCCTTGCGCTTTTTGGCGGTATATTTAATAGGCGGCGTCTTAACTTCGGCTTTAAGTTTTATTTATATTTATTTTTCTTTTAGCGCGAGCGGCGAAGTTATAAATTTAGTAGGCGCCAGCGGGGCGATATGCGTACTACTCGGGATTTTGGCGCGTTTAGATAAGGCTTTAACAAAAGGGCTAGTAATCGCGCTTTTATTGATGAGCTTCGCGCCTTTGTTAATGGGCGTAAACGTCGCTTGGTACGCGCATATTATAGGCTTTGCGGTCGGCTTTTGCTACGCTAATTTTTGGCTTTTAAAAGGACGTAAATGAGCTTTTTCGGCGAAATTTGGCAGATTATAAACGAAAGCGACGTGGAGCTAAAATTTTCGAATTTCGCTAAATTTTATGAAAATTTTAAACGCGGCGACGAGCTAAATTTTACCCGCCTTTCGCCGGCGCAAAATTTAACTAAGCCTTGCTACGCGAAATTTTGCGAGGTATTTTCGATGAAAGAGCTAAATAAAAAAACCAAGCAAAAAGATAAAAATCTAGCCTTCATTCACTCCGTCGCGCATATCGAATTTAGCGCCGTAGATATCGCGCTTGACGCTTGCTACCGATTTGACGGCTTACCGCGTGAGTATTACGCCGATTGGCTTGAAGTCGCGGAGGATGAAATTCGCCATTTTAAAATGATCGAGCATTTGCTAATAAAGCAGGGCGGAAAATACGGCGATCTGCCCGTGCACGACGGACTTTTCGTCGCGCTTCAAAAGACGCAAAATAGCCTAATAAGCAGGATGGCGCTACTGCCTAGATATATGGAAGCAAACGGACTTGACGCGAATGCGCATATTATAGAAAAGCTAAGCGCAAACGGTGCGGACGGCGAGCTAATAAACGCCTTGCTCGTGATTTTGGACGAGGAAATTTCGCACGTCGCAAAGGGCGATCGGTGGTTTAAATTCGCCTGCGAGCAGGGCGGAGTAAGCTGCGACGAATACGTAAAAATAATTCGTAATTTATATCCAAACGCCTTTAAAAGCGCGCGCGAGCTAAACGAAGCGGCGAGATTAAAAGCGGGATTTAGCGCGAACGAGCTTGAAATTATTAAAAATTACCAAAAAGGAAGCGCAAATGAGTAGGGTGTACTTCATGAGGCACACAAAAGCAGTGGATCCCGGTAAAGACGGCGACGATTTTGATAGAGAGCTTAGTCCAAAAGGCAAAGACGACGCGAAATTTATGGCGTCAAGGCTAAAATCTCACGGCGTAAGCTTGGACGCGATATTTTCAAGTGACGCCAAACGCTGCGAGCAGACCGCAAAGCGCGTTGCCGACGCGCTAAATTTTAGCAAAAAGATAAAATTCGAACGCAAGCTTTACGACGCAAGCTTCGGCAAATTTTTATCCTTTTTGCAAGAGATCGACGATAAATTTTCGTCGGTTTTTATCATAGCGCACAATCCCGCTACTACGCAAATTTGCGAATTTTTAAGCGACTCTTCAATAGGCAATATTCCGACCGGCGGGATATTTTGTATAGAGTTTAATTGCGATTTTAAAGACGTTAGGGAAGGGTGCGGCAGGGCGATATTTTTCGACTATCCCAAAAAGCATCAAAAATAGCTTTTGCTTTCCTTTTAAAGTTTCTATAAATTCGTAAAATTCTCACACGAAAAGTAAACTTTTTTAATTTTCAAACTTTTATCGTTTATAAAATTTGTTAGATTTTCCCCGTGCAAAATAACGCAAATTTCCTATGCATTTTTCTACGCTAAATTTAATGGATAATTTAATCTCACACAAAAGGTAATTAGCGTACAGATACGTAAAATAGGCGATTTTAGAAGTTAAGAAAGAGCGGAAAAGAAAATTAAAATATTAATTTGAAAATTGCAGTTTTCAATACAAAATATAAAATAATCGGCGATTTTACTTTTAATACGATTATCATGCGTAAATTTTCGCTTAAAGAGAAATGTCGATTGCCAAACGTCGATGCCGATTGTCGCGCCAGCTAAAAACGACAATATTTCGCGTAAAACGAGTATTCTAATCCAAAACGAAGTTAGCCTGCGATAGATGGAAGTGTAATTACCGCGCTTGCACGAATAAAAGCAAAAGGAGACGATGATAATCGGGGTTTAGCGGCACTAGTACAAAAGAGGCAAGCGGTCAATATAAGCGGCCATGGCTTAACGGGCGCTAGCGCAAAAGAAGCCGAACATTCGCATAACAAAAATACTGCCATAAAAAAGGGCCGTTATGAAAAAGAGCCGCAGACTCCTAAAATTCAAGAGCTACTGCGACTCTTTTTTATTTTTTTGCGGGATTATTGACGCTAATTATCTCGTTTTTGCCGTCTAAATAGAGCTTTGCGGCAATTTTTATGTCGTCGTTGTTAATATTTTCGATGATTCTTTTATATTCGTCAAGGTCGAATAATTCATTGCCGAACATATAGTGCGAAACGATATTTTGCAGCCAAAAGCTCGGCTGGTCGCTACCTTTTTCGATGCTTAAAATAGCCGCTTTTTTATAATTTTGCAAATGCTTGGCGTCAAGCGCGCCCCTTTGCTTAACCTCGGCGATCGTCGCCCTAATCTGCGCGATAATCGCGTCCGTATTTTTAGGCGAGCAGGTAAAAAAGATATTTGCCGTGCTGTGCTCATACGGGTATTTCGCAACCGATACGCCGAGCGAAATTCCGTATACTTCGCCCATATCTTCGCGTATTTTCTCGCGTAGCGCCGTGCGTAAAACCGCCGATAGCGCCTGTGCTTTTAGCGAATTTTCGCGCGAATATTTCACATTCTCGTTTATCGTATTTATCGATATGTCGCTACGATCTACGACTTGGTAGTTTCGCTTAAACTCATGCTTGCCTTTAATGCTTCGCACGCCGTCGTCCGCAAAATTTTCGGCGTTTGCCCTACTCGGCAGGCTCGCTACGTATTTTTTAAGCAGCTCTTCCATCCGCGCTATTTCAAAATCGCCCGCAAATATAAATACGTAAGACGCCGCGTTGGTAAATTTTTCGTTTACGATTTTAGTTAGCTCGCCAAAATTTAGCGCGTTTACGTCGCTTGCTTCAAGCGGCTTCGTTCTAGCGTTATCGCCGTAGAAAAATTTTACGAATTCGTTATTAAATTTATACTCGGGCAAATTTTGTTTTTTAGCTAGATCGTCAAGCGTTTTGGCGCGGATTTTATCCAAAATTTTAGCGTCCGTCCTAGGCGAGTTAAACTCCAAATTTATCGCTTCAAAAAGATACTTTATATCAGCCGGCGTCGAGCTGCCGCTAAATCCTTGCGTGAGCGGATCGATCGTTTTTTGGTAGCTTATTTGCTTACCGCTTAAAATTTTTAAAATTTGATAGTTATTAAACTCCCCCGCCCCGCTCTCGTTTGACAGCTCTACGCTAAATTTTCCCCATTTAGGCTCGTGTAAATTCGACGTGCCTCCCTTGCTAACGGCCGCGAAATTTATAACGTCTTTTCGAGTTTTTAGCGGTTTTAGTACGGCGACGGCGTTATTTTCTAGTTTATAGACGTAAAGGTCGTGCTTTTTATCGTAAATTTTACTAACTATCACCCTTGGCTGCGGGTCGCTAGCTAGCAGCGTCTTGGGTAAATTTTGCTCTTTTTTATGCCCTTCGTAAGCCTTCGCGCTATTTTGAAATTCCAAAAATTTAGGCTCGCTAATAGCGTAGCCGTTCGTGCTAAATACGCTTACTCGCTTGTCGGCAAGCGCCAAAATTCGTCTAAATTCGCCGTTTATTTCATCAAGCGTAATTTCGTTTAGCAGTTTTAGATCAAGCTCTTTTGACGCTTCCTCGCTTAAAATAACCGAACCTGAGCTTATCGCATATACGATTTCATTCATATAAGTTTTCGATTTTTTGGTCTTTGACTGCTCAAAACCCGTATTTACGGAGTTTATAAAAGCGCTTTTTACGTCTAAAAAATCGCTTTGATTAAAACCTAGCTTGCTCACGCCCTTTATCACGCTTAGCATATCTTTAAGCGCCTCGTCGAATTTCCCGTCCCTTACCATACTTTCAAAATTGTGCATCGTTTTTTGCGATTGTAGCGCGGGGCTCATATAGCCCATGCGAAGCAGCGAATTTTCGTTTTGCGTCTTTTGCTCGTAAAGTCGCGCCATTAGGTTTGCTATGTATAAATTTAACCAAATTTTGCGAGCGCTAGCCTCGTCTACGCGCGGATAAAATTTATCGAAAAAGCTAATTCTGATTAAATTCGTCCCCGTCTCGTTTGCATCGTAATTATAGACGTTTAGCCCGTCTTGCGGCGGGATAGCTTTGCTCGGATGCGCGTAGGAATTGGTATTTTTAGCCGAGCTAAAATTTTGCTTGATTAGCGCTTCTATTTGCGTAGCGTTAAAATCGCCCACGGCTACGAAACTCATAAATCTAGGCTGATAAAGCCTGTCGTAAAACGCCTTTATTTTAGGCGCGCTAACGCTTTTTACGACTTTCATGTCGCCGATTGGAGCGCGGTCTAGATAGATACTGCCCGCAAAAAGCTCCCGCGCTTGCTTTTGATAAAGGCGGTACATCGGCGTATTTCTCGCGCGCTCTTCCTCGATAATTACTCCGCGCTCTTTGTCTAGCTCCTCGGGGTCGAATTTTACTCCGTCGATCCAGTTGCTAAACACCTTAAAAACGTCTTTTAAATTTTGCTCGCTTACCGAAATACTTAACTTATACGCCGTCTCGTCGTAGCTCGTGTGCGCGTTTAAATCGGCGCCGAAGCTCACTCCGAGCGCTTCAAGCTGCTTAATTAGATCGTTTTTGCTAAAATCGCGGCTTCCGTTAAACGCCATATGCTCCACGAAATGCGCTAGTCCGCGCTCGCTTAGCGCCTCGTCGGTAGAGCCGCTATTAATTATCAGCTGAAATTCCGCGCTTTTTTTAGGCAGAGCGTTTTGTTTGACGTAGTATTTTAGCCCGTTTTCTAGCGTGCCGGAGACGATAGACGGATCTTGCGGCAGCGCGAAAAGATTAGCGCAATCGCATAAAAATAGTAAAATTTTTCTCATATTTTTCCTTTATCCCCGCAAATAGACGACAGTGCTAACGGACGCGTAAATTTCTGGCAAATTCGGGCGGCGCGCTAGCTTTCGCCCCTGCTTCGCTTCGTTATTTCTCGCTAAATTTTCCTGCCATCGATTTATAAATTCCCGTTTCGTCTTGCAAGGTTTTATAGCGCTGCGCCAAAACGTTGATCCTTGCGTCGATCTCACTATTTTGCGCTTCTAAAAAGTCTTTAAGCTCGCTTTTACCTTGCGCGTATTTTGCTTCGTAAATTTTTGCCGTAGCGATAGAATTTTCAAGCTGCGCGGTCTGATTTTTCAGCAGCGACTCGTCGCTTTGTAAAATTTTATACCCAGCGTCAAGCTCGTTTAGCGCGGAATTTAGCACGCTTAAATAGTCGATTTTGGCGCTTTCAAAGCTCGCTTCGCTCACACGCAGGTTCGATTTTAGCTTCGAGTAGTTTAAAAACGGCAAATTTATCGCGACGTTACCGCCTAAAATTTTAAGCGAAGAGGCGTCCGAAATTTTCTCGCCGCCGCCTTTTAGACTAGCCCCTATCGTAACCGACGGATAAAATTCCGCCTCGCTTGCGCGCACGTTTAACAGCCCTTTTTCGATCCTAGCGATCGCGGCCTTTAAATCGGGGCGGTTTGCGATCGCGCGCACGGGAACGTCAAAATTTACGCCTAAAAATTTAACCTCGCTTAGCTTTAAGCCGTCCAGACCAAGCGAAATTTCAGGCTCCGCGTTTAGTAAAATTTTAATCTCTTTTTGCGCCGTAATCAAATTCGCGCGCGCGTTTTGCAAGCGGTTTTCGTAGCCCAAAACCGAGCTTTTTATCTGCCTTAGGCTAAGCTGCTCGTCTTTTCCAAGCTCGAATTTAGCCCTCACGATAGCTTCAAGCTTAGCGTAATTTTTAAGCGCCGCCTCGTAAAGCGCGATGCTTTCGTTTAGATAAAGCGCGTTAAAGTAGGCGTTTACGAGCGAATTTATAATCGTTAGCCTAGTAGCCTGCAAATCAAACTCGCTAGCCTTCGCCTCCCATTCCGCGGCGCTCGCGGCGTTTGCAAGCTTGCGCCACAGATCGATCTCGTAGCTTAGCGATATACCCGCGCTATACGAGCGCGACCAGCTGGAATTTCCGCTTTTTATATCGCGGCTAGCGTCCGCGCCGGCATTTGCGTTAAAAACAGGGATCAAATTCGCATCCAGCGCGCCCGCTTGCGCCATCGCGCGGTTTATAGCGATAGCCGATTTTGCGAGATCTAGGTTATTTTTTAGCGCCGCCTGAATTAGTTCGTTTAGGCGCGGCTGCTCGTACCCTAGCCACCAGCGCTCGTCGATAGCGAAATTTTCGCTCGCGTTATTTTCTAGTAAAATTTTTCCGTAATCTTCGTCTATATTTTTTAGCGCGCATCCGCTTAAAATCGCCGCTAGCGCAAGGCTGCTTAAAATTTTATGTCTCATTTTACTCCCTTGATAGAGCGTCGATCGGATTTAATTTCGACGCGTTTCTTGCCGGCATATAGCCGAAAACTACGCCTATTATGCTAGAAGTAGCCATCGCTAGTGCGATAGAGGCGTTTGAAAATATCATTTTATATCCCGGTAAAAAATTATTACACACGTAGCCCAGCGCGTAAGATAGCGCGATGCCGACCGATCCGCCGATAACGCAGAGCAGCACGGCTTCGATTAAAAACTGCTGCAAAATATTGCTTTGGCGCGCGCCGATCGCCATTTTTATGCCGATTTCTTTAGTCCGCTCGGTTACTGAAACCAGCATAATATTCATCACGCCTATTCCGCCCACGATTAGCGAAATTACGGCGATTGAAGAGATTAACAGCGTCATAGTGCCGATCGTCTCTTGCATCGTTTGTTTAACGCTATCTGAATTTCGCGTGAAAAAGTCCTGCTTGCCGTGCTTTGCGGTTAGCAGCTCGGTTATGCTCTTTTCGGCGACTTGGGCGTTTACGCTCTCTTTTACCTTTGCGCTAATGGAGCTAATATGCCTATCGCCCGTGATTTTATTAATAACGGTCGTGTAAGGGGCGTAAATTCTAAGCGCGCCGGAGTCTCCGAACATCAACTCGTCTTTTTTAAGCACACCGATAACGCGTAGAGGCTTTTTGTTAAAAAGCATGATTTTACCGATCGGATCGACGTTTGCAAACATCGTTTTTTTGGTATTTTGATCGATCACCACGATAGACTCGCTTTGCGCGACCTCATCGTCGTCGTAAAGTCTGCCACTTTCTAAAATTAGCCCGTTTACGTTAAAAGTATCCGCTCCGCCTCCGCGCAAACTAGCCGTGGACGATAAATTCTCGTAAGTCAACGTTCCGGATGTGCTGGTATTTGGCGTGACGGACTCTAAAAAGTTCTGGCGAGAGAGCATCTGCGCGTCGCCCACCGTTAGCGTTTTTACTTTGCCCGACATCATATCGCCGAAGCCCTTACCAGGCAATACGTCTATCGTATTGCTGCCGATCTTACGAATACCTGCCAGAATTTGTTCCTGCGAGCCTTTACCCAAAGCCACCATGCTAACAACCGCGGCGATACCTATGATGATGCCGAGCATCGTTAAAAGCGAGCGCAGCTTGTGGCTAACCATCGCGCTCACGGACATTTTAAAGCTTTCTATTAGTTGATCCTTATAATAGGTAAAAGGGCTTTTTGCGGGCGGAGTTTGCTTTGCGCTTTCAAAAATTTCGTCGCGTTTTAGGACGTCTGAAACGATATTCCCGTCTTTTATCTCGATGACGCGGTTTGCGTATTCGGCGATTTTAGGATCGTGCGTGACGATAATTATCGTATGCCCTTCTTTATGCAGTTTAGTTAAAATTTGCATTACCGTAAGTCCGCTTTTACTATCTAGCGCGCCCGTAGGCTCGTCGGCTAAAATAATCTCGCCGCCGTTAATTAGCGCTCGGGCGATCGAGACGCGCTGCTGCTGCCCGCCAGAAAGTTTATTAGGTAAATTTTGCGTTTTATCGGCAAGTTCTAGCGAACTTAAAATTTCCATCGCCCTGCTCTCGCGCTCTTTTTTAGACACGCCCGCGTAAACGCTAGGCAGCGCTACGTTTGCTAGCGCGCTCATAGAGGCCAGCAGATTATATCGCTGAAAGATAAAGCCGAATTTATTACGCCTAAGCTGCGCTAGTTCGTCGCCGCTAAATTTCGAGATATCTTGCCCGTCTAGCAAATAGCCGCCAGAGCTTGGGCTATCAAGGCAGCCTAAAATATTCATTAACGTCGATTTTCCGGAGCCCGATTGCCCGATTATAGCTATAAATTCGCCTTTTTTTACGCTTAAATTTACGCCGTGTAAAATTTCGACGCTACTATCGCCTACGCGAAAGCTTTTTTTGATATTTTTAAGCTCGATCACCTTCTTATGCCTCTATTTTCTTTTTCGACCATCTGCGCGATCTCGGCCGAGCTGCTTTGAGAGGTAATTACGTCGTCTCCTTCGTTTATACCGCTAATTATCTGCGTACTCATATCGTTCGTTATGCCCGTTTTTACCTCGACTTTATGCGCCACGCCGTTTTTTAGCACGCTTACGAATTTTTTATCGCCTTGCCTTTTTATCGCGATCGTCGGCACGCTCACGGCGTCTTTAACCTCGCTTACTAAAAGCGTATTTTGCGTAGTCATTCCGATGCGTAAAATTCCCTCTTTATTATCAACGATGCTTTGGGCGTAATAATATACCGCAGAAGCCGTGCTAGACGAGCTAGTCGAGGTCTTTGACGAGCTTGATGAATACGTCCCGTCGCTTAGCTTGGTAAGTCCGGGGTCAATCGAGCTAACCGCGGTTTTAAACTTCATTTCAGGCTCTGAAAGGATCGTATATTCCACGGGAGTGCCGACCTTTATTTTTGTTACGTCTCCTTCGGCGATTTGCATTTTAAGCTTTACCTTGCTTAGATCGGCGATATTTACGATAGTAGGCGTCGTTTGGTTGGAGTTTACCGTCTGTCCCTCTTCTACCTGTACCGAAACGACGATGCCGTCGCTAGGAGCGGTAATTTTAGTGTACCCTAGATTTATCTGCGCGGTATTTAGCTCGATTTTAGTTTGATTGATCTGCGCGGTAATTTCTTTTAAGCTCGCCTCGTTTGCGGCATGGGTATTTTTAGCCGTTTCAAACTCTTGCTTTGAAGTGGCGTTTTTGGCAAACAGCGCCTTTTCGCGTTCAAAACGCGTCTTTGAAATTTCAAGCGCCACCTTTGCGCTAGCTAGTTTGGCTTCGTAAATTTGCAGTTGCGCGCGCTTATTATCGACGCTATTTTGCTGAGTGGAGCTGTCGATCTCGGCGATCATATCGCCTTTTTTAACCCTATCGCCGAGCTTTACGTATAGCTTTTTAATCTGTCCGCTAACCTGCGCGCCCACGTCGATTAGCTCGGTGGCGAAAATCTCCCCCGTAGCATCCACGCGCTTGCTAAACGTACCCTTTTTCGCTTTTTGAGTAATGTACTCGATTTTTTCTTCTTCTTTAAAATAGCCGTTATAAACGTATGCCGCCGCACCTGCGACGATTAGCAAAAATACTAAAATTTTGAAAGCTTTTTTCATGTTCATCCTAGTTAAAATTTGTCTGAAATCTTATTTAAAAAAAGTGAATAAAACGTTAAATTTTACGACTATCTTACATTTAATGGTTAGCAAATTTTAGCCATTACATTAAGTCTAGTTAAATATCTATTTATCTTTGCCAGCTCGTTTTCGTCGCTAACTAGCTCGCCCGAGTAGTAAAATTTTACTCGCTCCGATTTTTCTTCGTCCCGTGCAAATTTTGAAGCTAAATTTTGCTTTTTTAGCTCGCTAATTAGACGGTTTGTCGTCCCTTCTACGCCGTCTATTATCGCCGCGCTAGGAGGCAAAATTTCGCGTAAAGTATCTTTAAAATAGTTAAAATGCGTGCAGCCTAAAACCAAATGCGAGTACTCGCGTAGGTTAAAATTTGCGAATTCCCTCGCTAAATACCGCCCTACTTCGGCGCCGTTAAAATTTTCGTTTTCGGCAAATTCCACCAGGCGAGGCAAAGCTAGCAGATCCGTCGTAAGCTCGCTATTCGTGCGTAAAATTAGCTCTCTTAATTTCGCGCCCGCTACCGTTATAGGAGTAGCGATTACTAGCGCGTGCGAGTCTTTGCCTTTCATCTCGTCCGCCGCCTTTTTCACGGCGGGCTCCATTCCGATTATGGGCGCGTTAAATTTCGCGCGAAGCTCGTTTATCGCGGCGCTCGTAGCGGTATTGCAGGCGATCACGACGGCTTTTGCGCCGTTACTTATCAAAAACTCGACCGCCCGCGAAGTAAATTTTAAAATTTGCTCGCGAGATTTTAGTCCGTAAGGCACGTTCTTTTTATCGGCGTAATATAAAAAATTTTCGTAAGGCGCGGCTTTTAACGCGAAATTTAGCACGCTAAGTCCGCCCATACCGGAATCAAAAACCGCTATTTTATCGTTTAAAGACATAAAATTTTCCTTTTAAAGGCGTTATTATAGCTAGTTTCGCGCAAAATCCGCTATAATTTTCAGAATTTAAACCTTCCAAGGAAATGCGTTGAAATACCGATTAGATTGTAAAAGTAGTTTTGAAAAGTCTATGCTTTTTTGGCTAGCTAGATACGTAAAATTTAAGCTAAGCTCGCTCTCAAACAAAGAGCTTCGAGTTCCCCAAGCGCTAAATACAGTAAATTTATCGCTAAACAAAGAGCTTAAAAATATAGACGAGCTCGACGGGCTCGTAAAATCTGCCAGAAACGCGGGGCTAACGGGCATAAACACCTACTTTAACCCGCTTAAAAAAATTTACGAAGCCCTTTGCTTTTACGAGCTAGATAGTCTAAAACGCATAGACGAGGAGTTAATTAGCGAGATTTTAGCTAGCGTTACGGGCGGACTTAGCGATGCGAGCAAGAAAAACTACCGCATAAGCGCGATAAATTTTTTCTCGTTTTTAGATAAGCAAAACGAAGAGGACGGCAAGGCGCATGTCTTTGACATCGAGCTAAAAAACTGGGGCGGCGTAGCGGGTAATCGCGGGCAAAAGCTGCCTGAATTTATGAGCGAGGATGAGGTGAAAAAATTTCTAACCGCGATCGACGAAGCGGATTTTAAAGCAAATACTAACCGCAACAAACTAATCGTCAAAATCATCGTATTTACGGGTATTCGCGTAAGCGAAGCGCTAAATTTAAAACGCAAAGACATAACCGAAGAAGGCGATCTTTATATCATTAGAATTCGCGGCAAAGGCAACAAATACCGCATCGTTATGATAAAGCGCGCGCTAATCGAAAGCATGCTAGACGCGATCGCAATAAACTATATAAATAAAGAAGGCTATCTTTTTATCAACAAAAAAGGTACGCGCCTAACGCAAGCCTACGTGAGCCGCGTAGTAGAGCAAATTTTGTTTCGCGCGGGCATTAGAAAAGAAAAAAACGGCGCGCACATGCTTCGCCACACCTTCGCGACGCTGCTTTATAAAAAGCAAAAAGATCTCGTACTGGTTCAAGAAGCGCTCGGGCACGCGAGCTTAAATACGTCTAGAATTTACACGCATTTTGATAACGAGAAGCTAAAATTAGCCGCGCAA
>NZ_CAJPMA010000032.1 GCF_905371695.1 uncultured Campylobacter sp.
AAGCTATTAAAAATAGTAAAAAAGATCGACAAGCTAAAAGATTTTATCTCAATGCCAAGAAGAGCCAAAAGAATAGAATTTATGTTTCAAATGTCGGTATTTTATCAAGAGCTAGAACTTGCCAAAATAGCCGTAGCTCCTAGTAGCACGACTATGCAAAAGGTAGATAAGCTACTTGAATGGGTAGAGATGCATAAGTACTGGTTATTTTCCGCAGCAGGCGGCTTTGACGCAGATATCGAAACATCAAAAGACGCCCTGAAACCGTTAATTCAAGAGATGAAAAAACGCGGAATTTTTCCAAAAGAAGATAAATAATGGAAATTTTAGAGATAATCGGTAGGCAAAAAAAGCTTTTTAGCGAAGATTTAGCCGGGCTTGAAGCCAAACTTAGCTGCATCGTAGCAGATTCTAGCTTTTTGGTTTTAGGCGGGGCGGGTTCTATCGGGCAGGCCGTTTGCAAAGAGATTTTTAAGCGAAATCCGAAAAAAATTTTCGTCGTAGATATCTCAGAAAACAACCTTGTCGAGCTAGTCCGCGATATAAGAAGCGAGTTTGGCTACATAAAAGGCGAATTTGCGACGTTTGCTATCGATATAGGTTCAGAGATTTTTGATGCCTTTATCGCACAAAACGGCACATTTGACTATGTGTTAAATTTATCCGCGCTCAAACACGTAAGAAGCGAAAAAGACCCCTTTACGCTGATGCGGATGATAAAGACCAATATCCTTAATACCGATAAAACCATAAAACAAGCGGCAAATTTAGGCGCTAAAAAATACTTTTGCGTAAGCACCGACAAAGCGGCTAATCCCGTAAATATGATGGGAGCTAGCAAGCGGATAATGGAAATGTTCGCCGCTAAAAACTCGCGCGAAATTAAAATTTCAATGGCGCGTTTTGCCAATGTCGCATTTAGCGACGGTTCGTTGCTTTACGGGTTTAAAGAGCGCCTGCGAAAACGCCAGCCCATAGTTGCTCCAAACGATATAAAACGGTATTTCGTTACGCCCGAAGAAAGCGGCGAGTTATGTCTTTTAAGCTGCCTTTTGGGCGAAAATTTAGATATATTTTTCCCAAAATTAAGCAACGAATTGCACCTGATAACCTTTAGCCAAATCGCGGTAAAATTTCTAAAATCGCAAGGCCTTACGCCCCATATCTGCAACAACGAGGATGAAGCCAGGGCACTAGCTAAAACGCTACCCAAAAACGGCGCGTACCCTTGTCTTTTTACGCCCAGCGATACGACCGGAGAGAAGGATTTTGAAGAGTTTTTCACAGAAGGCGAAATACTTGATCTAGAAACTTTTAAAAGTATCGGAGTGATAAAAAATGAAGCTAAATTTGATATCAATAAATTAGAAAATTTTAAAAACCAAGTAGAGCAAATGATACATTTGGGCGCATGGGACAAGGAGCAAATTTTAGCGCTATTTTGCGAACTTTTGCCTAATTTCACACACAAAGAAACGGGGAAATATTTAGATGGAAAAATGTAGCGACGGCGAAATTTTAGATTTTATAAGAGGCATTTTTAAAAAAGATAAAATCCCGCTTCATGAACCTAAATTTATCGGCAACGAAAAAGCGTATCTAAACGAGTGCATAGATACCGGCTTTGTTTCAAGCGTAGGTAAATTCGTAGATAAATTTGAAACCGAATTTGCCAAAATCGTCGGCTCTAAATACGCGGTAGCAACCGTAAACGGCACCGCCGCTCTTCATATAGCGCTTAAAATTTCAGGCGTAAAAAGCAGCGATTTAGTCCTTACTCAACCCCTTACTTTCATAGCTACTTGCAACGCCATTTCCTATCTGGGAGCAGAGCCTATTTTTATAGACGTAGATAGGGATAACTTGGGGCTTAGTCCTGCGGCGCTCGGGCGATTTTTGAAGGAAAACTGCGAGGTTAAAAACGGAATTTGCCTAGAAAAACTTAGCGACAAAATCGTTCGCGCCTGCGTACCGATGCATACTTTCGGTTTTCCTTGCAAGATAGATGAGATAAAAGAAATTTGCGACGCATGGAGCATCGCCTTGATCGAGGATGCGGCAGAAAGCCTAGGCAGCTATTATAAAGGCAAGCACGCGGGCGTTTTTGGCAAGCTCGGAGCTTTTAGCTTTAACGGCAATAAAATAGTAACTAGCGGCGGCGGCGGCGCGATAGTAACAAACGACGAAAACCTAGCCAAATACGCCAAGCACATTACCACCACCGCCAAAATCCAGCACCCCTACGAATACCGACACGACGAGATCGGCTACAACTACCGAATGCCTAACATAAACGCCGCCCTGCTCGTAGCCCAGCTTGAAAATTTAGAGCTTTTTTTAGATAGCAAAAGAGGGCTAGCAGCGATTTATCGGGAGTTTTTCGCTAAATTTAGCAACGTAAAATTTATAGACGAACCGCAAAACACAAGGGCGAATTTTTGGCTAAATTCCGTTTTGTTTGAAGATGCACAAAAAAGAGATCGATTTTTAAAGCTAAGTAACGAAAGCGGCATTTTCACGCGCCCTATTTGGCGACTGATGAGCGAGCTTGATATGTTTAAAAACTGCCGAAGAGACAGCTTGGAAAATGCTAAATTTTTAAGCGAACGAGTAGTAAATTTACCTAGTTCGGCAAGAGCATAAAATGCAAGATATAGTTTTAATCGGCGGAGGCGGACACTGTAAAAGCGCAATAGACGTAATAGAACTAGAAAATAAATACAAAATAATCGGCATAGTAGATATAAAAGAAAAAGTCGGACAAAAAGTTTTGGGATACGATATTATCGGAGACGACAACGATTTGGGCAATATTTTTCAAATTTGCAAAAACGCGCTCGTATCTATAGGGCAGATAAAAACGCCGCACCCTAGAAAAAATGCGTTTGAGCGTTTAAAAAATATAGGCTTTAATCTCCCTACTATCGTTTCACCACTAGCCTACGTTTCAAAACACGCCAAGATTGGTGAAGGAACGATGGTGATGCATCACGCGTTAATAAATGCAGGCGCAACAATAGGTAGTAATTGTATCATAAACTCAAAAGCCTTAATAGAGCACGATGCGACCGTCGGCAACCATTGCCATATCTCGACCGCAAGCGTGATCAACGGCGGCGTAGCGGTAGGAGAAAACACGTTTTTTGGGAGCAATTCCGTATCAAAGGAATACATACAAATAAGCGGATTTATAAAAGCCGGGAGTTTGGTTAAATGAAAAAAGTATTTATCATAGCAGAAGCCGGAGTAAATCACAATGGAGGCATCGAACTAGCCAAAAAGCTAATAGACGCCGCAGCGGAAGCAAAAGCCGATGCGGTAAAATTTCAGACCTTTAAAACCGAGCTTTGCGTATCTAAAAATGCTAAAAAAGCAAGTTACCAAGAGCAAACTACGGGCAAGGACGAATCCCAGTTTGAAATGATAAAAAAGCTGGAACTAAACGCGGATGCACACAAAGAGCTGATAAAATACTGCAAATTTAAAAACATAATGTTTCTATCGACACCTTTTGACAGCGACAGCATCGAGCTTTTAGACGGCTTTGGATTGGAGATTTTTAAAATCCCTAGCGGAGAGATTACAAATTTGCCATATCTAAGGCAAATAGGCAGACTAAATAAAAAAATCATACTTTCAACCGGAATGGCAAATTTGGGAGAGGTAGAAGCCGCTATAAACGCTCTGACGCAAAGTGGCACAGATCGCGAAAACATCGCCTTATTACACGCAAATACGCAGTATCCAACGCCTATGCGAGACGTAAATTTAAAAGCGATGCTAACGATGAAAGAGGCATTTAAGCTAGATGTCGGATACAGCGACCACACGCTAGGCATCGAGGTGCCAATAGCCGCTGTAGCGCTGGGAGCTAGCATCATAGAAAAGCACTTTACTTTGGATAAAAATATGCAAGGTCCCGATCACAGAGCAAGTTTAGAGCCTAGCGAGCTAAAAGCGATGGTGGAGGCAATTAGAAACATAGAGCTGGCGCTTGGAAACGGCGTAAAAAAAGCTAGCCCCAGCGAGAGCGAAAATATAAACGTCGCGCGAAAGTCTATCGTCGCTAAAACGGGCATCAAAAAAGGCGAAATTTTTAGCGAGAAAAACCTCTGCGCCAAGCGTCCCGGAAACGGCATAAGTCCGATGAGATGGGACGAAACGATAGGTAAAACGGCTCAAAAAGACTACAAACAAGATGAGCTAATATGAGAAAAATTTGCGTCGTAACCAGCACCAGAGCCGACTACGGACTTTTATATCATCTTTTAAAAGCCGTGCAAAACGAGCCTAGCTTGGAGCTGCAAATCATCGCCACGGGAATGCATTTAAGCAAAAATTTCGGGCTAACATATCAAGAAATAGAAAAAGATTTTAAGATAGACGAAAAAATAGACATCCTAACGGATGATGATAGCGACATCCAAATTTGCAAATCAATGGGACTAGCCTTAGAAAAATTCGCAGCGGCTTTTAGTAGGCTAAAACCTGATGTTTTGGTACTTTTAGGCGATAGATACGAGATTTTTTCCGTGGGTACTTGCGCTTGCGTTATGCGTATCCCCATAGCCCATATTCACGGCGGAGAGACGACGCAAGGCGCGTTTGACGAGGCATTTAGGCACAGCCTAACCAAGATGAGCCACCTGCACTTTGTGGCAACCAAAGAATACAAAAATAGAGTTATCCAGCTTGGCGAAAGTCCTGAAAGGGTTTTTAACGTCGGCGGAATGGGCATAGAAAATATAAAAAAGCTAAATTTGCTAAGCAAAGCCGAATTTGAAAAATCTATAAATTTTAAGCTAAATAAAAAAAATATATTGGTTACCTTTCATCCCGTTACGCTTGAAAACGGCACCGCAAAAGAGCAATTTGAGCAAATTTTGGGCGCGCTTAGCGAGCTAAAAGACACGAACATAATCTTTACCAAAGCAAATAGCGACACGAACGGCCTAATAATAAACGAAACAATCGATAAATACGTAAAAATGCATAAAAACTGCGTATGCTTTGCTTCTCTGGGACAGCTTAGATACCTAAGCGCGTTAAAATTCGTAGATATAGTGCTGGGAAATAGCTCTAGCGGACTAGCGGAAGCGCCTAGCTTTAAGGTTGCTACGATAAATGTCGGAGATAGGCAAAAAGGCCGCATAAAAGCTAGCAGCGTAATCGACTGCGAGCCAAAAAAGGATGAAATTTTAGGCGCGATAAAGAGAGCTTACTCGAGCGAATTTAGGCAAATTTTAAAAGATACCCTAAATCCTTACGACGGCGGAGAATCCAGCAAAAAGATAGTAGAAATTTTAAAAAACGCAAATTTAGAGGGTATTTTAAAAAAGAAATTTTACGATATAAGGTGAGCTATGAGAGCGGCAAATAATATAAGACTAAATATAAACTCGACCATAAAAGACGTCTTGCGAACCATAAATAACGGCAATATGCAAATCGCCGTCATCACCGACGACAACGACAACCTAATCGGCACGGTAACCGACGGCGACGTTAGACGCGGGCTTTTAAACGGCCTTGGGCTAGATAGCCCCATAGAAAGCATCGTCGCTAAAAACCCTAGCACCGCAAATATCGGCGATGCAAAAGAGACCATACTAAGCATAGCGCTAAGAAAAAGATTGCATAAAATTTTGCTTTTAGATAACGACGGCAAATTCGTGGGCATCGAGGACATCGAAGACATCATAAAGCCCGCCGTAAAGCCCAACAAAGTAGTGCTAATGGTCGGAGGACTAGGCACAAGGCTAAGGCCGCTCACCGAAAATACGCCAAAACCTATGCTAAAAGTAGGCAATAAGCCCATCCTTCAAACCATAGTGGAAAAATTTGCCAAATACGGCTACATAGATATCGTAATGTGCGTAAATTTTAACGCCCAGATCATAAAAGACTACTTTGGCGACGGGAGCAAATTCGGCGTAAAGATAGAGTATATTTTAGAAGAAAAAAGATTAGGCACGGCGGGTGCATTGAGCTTATTAAAAGAAATTCCAAAAGAACCGTTTTTTGTGATGAACGGCGATCTTTTAACGGACGCTAATTTCGAGCATATATTTAACTACCACTCTATGAATAACGCCGTAGCCACCATGTGCGTCAGAGAGTACGATACGCAGATACCTTACGGCGTCGTAAATATAAAAGATAATAAAATCGTCTCGATAAAAGAAAAGCCCGTCTATAAATTTTTCGTAAGCGCAGGCATATATATGCTTGAGCCAGGAGCGCTAAAATTTATACCCAAAAATGAGTTTTTCGATATACCTACGCTTTTTACCGAGCTGATAAAAAACGGCGAAAATACCGTATCCTTTCCGTTATACGAATACTGGATAGATATAGGCAGGATGGAAGAGTATCAAAAAGCAAACGAAGACTACGATAGGATATTTTGATGAATGCTCTTATCGTAGGGTACGGCTCGATAGGCAAGCGACATTGCGAGATTTTAGAGCAAATTTGCGCTCGCGTAGAGCTAGTCACCGGTCAAAACGTAGCGGATAAAAAATGCTATAAAAATTTAAAAGACGCAAATTTGGTAGAATTTGACTATTTCGTCGTCGCGACGCCCACTAGCACGCATCTTGAAATTTTAAAATTTTTAGACGAAAACGTAAAAGGCAAAATAATCCTTTGCGAAAAGCCGCTTTTTGATACTTTTTATAGCTTCCGTCCAAAAAATAATCAAATTTTAGTAGGCTACGTCCTGCGCTACCATCCGCTGCTTAGCCGCCTTAAAAATATGCTAAAAGACGAAAAAATCATCTACCTAAACGCCATTTGCGGTCAGTATCTGCCGACCTGGAGAAGCGGAGATTACACGAAATGTTACAGCGCAAACGGCAAAATGGGCGGCGGAGTGCTGCTTGATCTAAGCCATGAAATAGACTACGCCGCATGGCTTTGCGGCGAGCTAACCGATATCAAAAGCCTAAATGGCAAGGTATCGGATCTGCAAATTTCAAGCGACGATTTATGCCTAATAATCGCAAAAAGCAAATTCGGCTTTGTTAGCATTAGCATAGACTACCTAAGCCACACCGTTTATAGAAATTTAATTATCCAAACAAACGATGCGACATATACGCTAAATTTTATCTCAAACGAGCTAATCAAAAAGGATAAATCAGGCGAACAAAAAAGATACAAAGCTAGAAAATTTGAGCGAAATTTTATGTTTTTAAAGATGCATCAAGATATTTTGGGCAAGCAAAAACTCGCCTGCGATTTTAACGAAGGACTAAAAACCATGGAGATCATCAAAGAAATTCAGGAGCAAAGATGAGCGAAATTTTATGCACGATATGCGCCAGAGGCGGCAGCAAAGGCGTCAAAAGCAAAAACGTAAGAGAGCTTTTAGGCAAGCCCCTAATAGCCCACTCCATAGAGCAAGCCAGGCAAAGCGGGCTTTTTAAGCACGTAGTAATCAGTACCGATAGCGACCTCATCGCAGATGTCGCGGTTAAATTCGGCGGCGAAGTTTTTTTTAAAAGAGATGCGGCGCTAGCTAGCGACGTGGCAGGCAAACTAGACGCCATAAAAGACGCGCTTTTAAGAAGCGAGGCTCATTTTAATCAAAAATTCGACTACGTCATAGATTTAGACGCCACTTCGCCTTTAAGGGACGCTAGCGACATCGTAAACTCTTTTGATCAATTCTTAAAAGACGGCAACGAAAATTTAATCACGGCGGCTCCAAGCAGGCGAAGCCCTTACTTTAACTTGATCGAAATTTTTAACGACGGCTCGGTCGGACTATCTAAAAAACCGCAAAAACAGATACTTTGCCGACAAGACGCGCCCAAAACTTACGATATGAACGCATCTATTTACATCTGGAAAAGAGACGTTTTGCTAAATGAAGATAGCGTATTTTTACCAAAAACCGGACTTTACGTAATGCCGGAAGAGAGATCGATAGACATAGATAGCGAGCTTGATTTTAAATTCGTCGAATTTTTAATGGGAGAAAAAAAATGCTAAAAGATAAAGTGATCGTAGTAACGGGCGGTGCGGGCCGCATAGGAAGCGCTTTTATAAAAGCTATCGTCGCCCAAAACGGCACAGGCGTAATCGCAGAGACTAACGTCGCCAAGGCCGGCGCTCTAAAAGAGGAAATTTTAAAAACGAATACAAAAGCTAAAATAGAAGTTTTAAATATCGACATTTGCTCTAAAAAATCGGTTGAAGGCGCGATTGAAATTTTACGCGATAAATACGGCAGGATAGATGCTCTGGTAAATAACGCCTACCCTATAAGCAAAAATTTCGGCAAGAAGTTTTTTGAGATAGATATGCAAGATTTTAACGATTTCGTCTCATTGCATCTTGGCGGATACTTTAATATCTCGCAAATTTTCGTTAAATATTTTTTAGAGCAAGGATATGGAAATATCATAAATATCTCATCTATTCAAGGTATCGGGGCTCCGGCGTTTGAGACCTATGAGGGTACGAATATGCACTCGCCTATCGAGTACACCGCCGTAAAGCACGGATTAATCGGTATGACAAAATATATGGCAAAAATGTTTAAAAAAGATCATATAAGAGTAAACGCTATAAGCCCCGGCGGGATTTTAGACGGGCAGCCGGAGCCATTTTTAAGCCAATATAAAAGAAGATGCGGAACAAAAGGAATGCTTGATGCAAGCGATATAGTAGGAGCACTCATCTATCTTTTAAGCGATAGCTCTAAATTTGTAAACGGGCAAAATATCGTAGTTGATGACGGGTTTAGTTTATAGCGATAAATTTTACGGGTTAAATTTTAAACCCCAAGTCGAGCGGCTCGGGGTTTATGTTTAATTATTGAAGTAATTTTAAAACGTTTTGTTGAACGCTGTTAGCTTGACTCATCGCGTAAGCGCCTGATTGAGCTAGGATATTGTGTTTAGAGAATGTCGCACTCTCTGCTGCAAAATCCACATCCCTGATTTGGCTTTCAGCTGATTTGACGTTCACCTGTGTTACGGTAATGTTATTAACCGTCGCTTGAAGCTGATTTTGAACGGAACCTAGGTCAGAACGAACTTGATCTAGCGTTTTTTGAGCAGATTCAGCAATATCCATAACCGCCATTGCGCCGCGAAGCGTCATAACGCCTGCTGATTGAGCCACTGTTAAGCTCGCACTATTTCTTGAAAAGCCCATCGCAGTAGCTAGCGCACCGTCGATTTGACCACGGATTTCCCTCATAGATACTGATTTTTGAGCACCGCCAGCTTTTGTAAATGCAATAGAAAGACCAGTATTGCCAGTTACAGACATTTTAATGTCTCTTCCGTCTAGACGAACAAGATTGATGCGGCCTATAAAAGTTTTGGTCAAAAGCGCCTTATTATCGCCGAACGTACTTATTTTACCTTTTACTTCGATAGCGCGACCGTCGCGGCTAGTTAGTACTAGACTACCCTTTTCGGAGTCGATAGAGGCTTGAACGCCGGTTTGATCTTTCACGGCATTAATAGCATTTACCAAAGCGCCGTTTGCGTCGCCAGCTTGTACTTCTAAATCGCCTATCTTTACGCCGTTAATACTAACGGAAACCATGCTGCCTGATTTAACTGCGCCTTTACCTATCCAAGTAACATCAGCAGTTGCTCTAATACCGGTTCTTTCAGCTACTTTATTGATATTTTCAGCTAGTTTTCCTAGACCTTTACCAAGACCAGTTGAAACTACGGTTTCGATTACACCTACGTTGTTCACGCCGTCAACATCTAAAAATTTAAGATTAACCTTACCGGTACCGCTTAATAACGCAGAACTCTCGAAGCGAGTTAAACCGATTTTATCGGACGTAGTAGCACCGATAGAAGCCTTAACGGTTTGGTTTGAATAAGCGCCGATTTGGAATTCTTTATTATTAAACGTTCCGTTTAGTAGTTGCTGACCGTTGAAAGACGTAGTGTTACCGATGTTGTCTAGCTCTTCCATTAGACGAACGATGTCTGCTTGAAGCGCTTGGCGAGATTGAGTAGTTTGGCCGTCTTGAGCTGATTGAGTAGCTTTTGTCTTGATAGTATCAAGAATTTTTAGCTGCTCGTCCATTGCCTTATCCGCTACTTGGATGATACCGATAGCGTCGTTGCCGTTTGCGATAGCTTGACCAAGAGCGCTAGCTTGGCTTCTTAGGCTGTCTGCGATAGATAGACCAGAAGCGTCGTCCGCTGCCGTTTGGATACGTAAGCCTGAGCTTAATTTACCGAGAGATTTTGATAAACCGGTCTCGTTTGCTACTGAGTTTGCATGCGTATTTAACGCATTAACGTTGGTGTTAATTCTAAATGCCATTGTAAATCCTTTTAAGTTTTTAGTTACGACTTCTTGTCGCACGAAAACCATATCGGAAAAAAATAAAAAAAGTTTATAGGTAAGACGGAGAAATTTTCAAATTTCTTTTTCGGCCAAAATTTTTGCTACAATTACCGCAAAAAAATAAAAAGGCTATATTAATGAAAAGCTTAATCATCGTGGAGTCGCCCGCGAAAGCCAAAACGATAAAAAATTTCCTCGGAAGCGACTACGACGTCATCGCATCAAAAGGCCATATCAGAGATCTGCCAAAGACGGCATTCGGTATCAAGATCGAGGGTGAAAAATTTACGCCCGAGTACAAAATAAGCGCCGATCACTCCGCAATCGTAAAAGAGATCAAAGAACTAGCTAAAAGCGCCGACCAAATCTACCTCGCAACCGATGAGGACCGCGAAGGAGAGGCCATCGCCTACCACATCGCCGCAGCCATCGGCAAAAAGCCCGAGAGCCTGCCTCGCATCGTGTTTCACGAGATCACAAAAAGCGCCATCGAAGCGGCTCTAAAAAACCCGCGCACTATAAATATGGATAGCGTAAACGCGCAACAAGCCCGCCGCCTGCTAGATCGAATCGTTGGCTACAAGCTCTCGCCGCTATTAAATTTAAAAATCCAAAAAGGCCTAAGCGCCGGACGCGTGCAAAGCGCCGCTCTAAAAATCATCGTAGACCGCGAGCGCGAGATTAGAGACTTTAAACCGATCGAATACCACAGCATTGACGCCGTTTTCAAAAAAGACCTCGATGCCGAGCTGGTTAAATTTGAAGCACAAAAGATAGAAAAGCTAACGATAACAAACGCCGACCGAGCCAAATTTATCGTGGAAAATCTAAAAAGCGATAAATTTAGCGTCCGCGAGATCGAAGCCAAAGAGCGCAAAACCGAGCCTGCGCCGCCTTTTATGACCTCGACGCTACAGCAAAGCGCGAGCAACCGCCTAGGCTTTAGCCCGAAAAAAACGATGATGATCGCGCAAAATTTATACGAGGGCGTGCAGACGCACCAGGGCTTTATGGGCGCGATAACCTACATGAGAACGGATAGCCTAAACCTCGCCAAAGAAGCCGTCGCAGCCGCGCGCGAGACGATCGAGAAAGAGTACGGCGAACGCTACTTGCCGGCAAAGGCTAAAATTTACGCAACCAAAAGCAAAGGCGCGCAAGAAGCCCACGAGGCGATCCGCCCGACGAACCTTAGCTTCACGCCCGCTATCGCCGCGCAATATCTCGAAAAAGACGCATTGCGCCTCTACACGCTCATCTACAACCGCTTTTTAGCCTGCCAGATGAGCGCTAGCATTAGCCAGACGCAAAACGTATTCGTCGCGGGAGCAAAAGGCGAGTTTAAAATAAGCGGCCGCAAGGTGCTGTTTGACGGATTTTACCGCGTTTACGGCGATATGGATAAGGATAAAATTTTGCCCGACTTAAAAATCGGCGACGAGATGAGCCTGCAAAGCATCAAAAGCTCGCAGCACTTCACCGAACCGCCGTCTCGCTACTCGGAAGCCGGACTCGTTAAAAAGCTAGAAAGCCTAGGCATCGGGCGCCCTAGCACCTACGCACCGACCATCTCGCTGCTGACCTCTCGCGACTACGTCAAAGTTGAGAAAAAGCAGCTCGTGCCAAACGAGATCGCCTTTACGATGATGGGCGTTTTGGAGGAGCATTTTAGCGATATAGTAGATAGCGAATTTACGTCAAATATGGAAGAAAAGCTCGACCACGTCGCCGAAGACAAAGCCGACTGGCAAAAGCTTTTGAGCGATTTTTATCATCCGTTTATGGATAAAATTTCGGCCGGCAAAACGGGCATAAAAAGCCAAAAAGTAGCCACCCCTATCGGCGAGAAGTGCCCCGAGTGCGGCGGCGAACTGCTACTGCGAAAAGGGCGCTACGGCGAGTTTATCGCGTGCGGAAATTTCCCTAAGTGCAAATACTCGCGCAATATCGCCAAGGCAGAACAAGGCGCACAAGAAGGCGAAGCTGTGGCAAAACCGAAAAAAGAGCTCAAAAAGATCGACGTGCCGTGTCCAAAATGCGGCGGAGACATCGTCGAGCGCATCAGCCGCAGGGGTAAATTTTACGGCTGCGCAAACTACCCAAAATGCGACTTCATCTCAAACTATGAGCCGGTCGCGCAAAAATGCGACGAATGCGGCGGCGATATGATCAAAAAAGAGCTCAAAAAGGGGACGTTTCACGAGTGTGTGAAGTGTAAGAAGAAGGTACAAATCGCAGAGCAATAGCGGTGGCTTGTCTTTTTGGTTTATACTTCGTTGGAAATTTCGCCGAAGCTCGGTTACATACTATATGTATGCGCCCTCGCTCGGCTCATTTCCGCCTCGTCTAAACGCAAAAATACGTCGCCTTATCGATTGCAACTCAGAAATTTTAAATTTAACATAAAAACGACAAGGCGAAGTATCGCGAGATGATTTTTCGAGTTTTGAAGCAAAATTGAGCGTGCGCTAGGCATATAGCCTGCGGAGCGAAAATTTTGCGAAATCTCGGAAAAGCGCTCGCGAGACAAGCCGCAAAAAAAGGAATAAACTAATGAAAACTATTATGTTATGTGCTATTTGTTCGGTCAGCTCCGGCAACTGCTCCGAGGACTGCGGCTACTGTACGCAAAGTGCGGGCATAAATGCCAGCATCGAAAAATACAAAATGAAAAGCGTCGAGCAAGTAGTCGCCGAGGCCAAGATCGCGGCGGCAAACCACGCACTGGGCTTTTGCCTCGTCACCAGCGGCGCAAGACTCACGGACAAAAAGACCGAGGAGATCGCCCGCCTCGCGCACGCCGTAAATAAAGAAGTTCCAAACCTCATGCTGATCGCTTGCAACGGCATGGCGACGCTACCGCAGCTAAAAGAGCTAAAAAGCGCGGGCGTGTTTAGCTACAACCACAACCTAGAAACCTCGCGCGAGTTTTTCCCGCAAATTTGCTCGACGCATAGCTGGGACGAGCGCTGGCAGACCAACATCGATGCCAAAGAAGCGGGGCTAATGCTGTGCACGGGCGGCATTTACGGCCTTGGCGAGAGCCAGGCCGATCGCGCGAGCCTGCAAGCTAGCCTTGCTAGGCTTGATCCGTTTTCTAGCCCGATAAATTTCTTTATCCCAAACGATGCGCTACGCGTCAAACGGCCGCCTATGGGAGCGGACGAGGCGCTAAAAATCATCGACGACACCGTTGCCGCATTGCCTAACGCTCGCGTGATGATAGCAGGCGGTAGGGAGAAAATTTTAGGCGAACGCCAATACGAAATCTTTGATCACGGCGTCTCTGCTGTCGTTATCGGCGACTACCTCACGACCAAGGGCGAGGTCGCCAGCCGCGATATCGCCGAGTTTAAGGCGCGCGGATTTAGCTTCGTTACGCTTTGCCACTGATGCAAAATTTACTCCTAATCGGGTGCGGCGGATTTTTGGGGTCAGTTTGTAGAGCTATTTTAAGCGGCGCGGTCGCTAAATTTTGTCCCGATTTTCCGCTTGCTACTCTTTGCGTCAATGCTCTCGGTAGCTTTTTGATCGGCGTACTACTCTCGTTAAATTTGAGCGAAAATTTAAGGCTCTTTCTAGTCGTCGGCACACTAGGCGGTTTTACGACGTTTTCGACGTTTAGCTATGAGACGGTGCGTCTTTTTAGCTCGGGACAAATTTCGGCAGCATTTTTAAACGCGTTTTTTAGCATTTTTGTTTGCCTCGGGTTTTGTTATCTAGGCACCGTTATTCGCTAAAATCTAAATTTTACGCATATAAAGCGACCGCGAAAATTTTTAAAGAGCGCGGGCGCTTTATTAAAAAATAACTAACCCTAAGATATAATCTCGCCCTAACGAAACAAGAAAGAGAAAATTTGCAAACAAACGAGCTTAGTATCCTTGTATCTATGGCGCTAATCGTATTCGCGTCGCCTTATTTTTCTAAAATTTTACGCATCCCCGTAGCGCCCATCGAGATCATCGCGGGCGCGCTCTTCGGCTACTTCGGCTTCATCGGACATAACGAAATTTTTAAGCTAATTAGCGAAGTCGGATTTTATTTTTTAATGTTTCTAGCGGGTATGGAGATCGATTTACGGATGTTTTTAAACGCCGAGCGCAAAATTTTACGCCTAGGATTCCTCTACCTCGCCGTAATCTACGTCCTTGGCGCGCTCATTACGCTTGCGCTGGGGCTTAGTCCGCTTTTTATCATCATTATCCCGATAATGGCGGTAGGTATGATTTTTACGCTATTTAAAGAATATGGCCGAGAACGGCGCTGGCTAAATTTAAGCATGCTAATAGCCTCCATCGGAGAGCTAATTAGCATCGTACTGCTAACCTTCACGGCGGCGTATTTACAGTTCGGCGCCGGCGCTAAGCTTTGGATTAGTATCGCGTATTTAATCGGATTTTTGGGCGTAAGCGCGCTTGGATTTAAGCTACTTGAAGTTCTGTTTTGGTGGTATCCGCAGCTAAAAACGATGCTGATGCCCCACTACGACAAAGACGAAAAGGATATCCGCCTCTCCATAGCCGTATTTTTCGCAATGATCGCGCTCATGGTGCTCTTAGGACTTGAAGTAGCATTCGGCGCGTTTATAGCGGGAATTTTTATCACGAGCTTTTTCGACCATAAAAAAGACCTGCCGCACAAGCTCGCAAGTTTCGGCTTCGGCTTTTTAGTGCCGACCTTTTTCGTCTATATCGGCTCGACGCTCCGTCTTGAAAATTTATTAGTGCCGGAAGTACTAAAAAACGCCGCATTCATAATTATTTCGATGTTATTTTGCAGACTGCTTGCAAGCCTAGTCTTTTTAAATTTACTAAAATTTCGCGGCGTACTCTTATACGCGTTATCTCAATCGATGCCGCTGACGCTTCTAATCGCGGTTGCTACCATAGCGCACAAAACAGGAGATATAGACGAGAATTTTTACTCCTCTTTTATACTAGCAAGCCTCGCTCAGGCTATAATATCGCTAATTAGCATTAAAGCTCTAATAAAATCATAAAGGATGAATAATGCAAAACACGGCAACGCTCACGGACAACCGCACGGGCAAATCCTACGAATTCCCGATACTTCAAGGCAGCGTCGGACCCGACGTAATCGACATTTCGACGCTTTTTAGCGATACTGGGATGTTTACGTTTGACCGCGGACTAACGTCTACGGCGATGTGCCGCTCTAGCATCACTTATATCGACGGGCTAAAAGGCGAGCTGATGTACCGCGGCTACGACATCGCGTATCTAGCGGAGAACAAAACCTTCATCGACGTGGCGTATCTGCTGCTAAATAAAGAGCTGCCGGATAAAAAGCAATACGACGAATTTAAACTCGAGCTTAAAAAACGCAGCTTCATCCACGAGGGTATGATGAAGCTCTTTGACGCCTTTCCGGATAAGGCACACCCGATGGCGATCCTGCAGGCGGCAGTAGCGGCGCTCTCGGCGTTTTACTCCGATCACCTAAATATGGACAAACCAGAGGAGTATCACGAGATGGCGATGCGAATAATCGCCAAAATTCCTACTATCGCGGCGTTTTCTTATAGATTTTCGCGCGGATTGCCGATCATTTATCCAAATTTAGACCGCGGCTTTACGGAAAATTTCCTCTACATGATGAGGAGCTACCCGTACGAGCACGTAAATTTGCGCCCGATCGAGGTCAAGGCGCTTGATACGGTCTTTATGCTGCACGCCGACCACGAGCAAAACGCCTCTACGACGACCGTTCGCACCGTAGGCTCGACGCACGCGCACCCGTATGCGTGTATCGCCGCTGGTATCGGAGCGCTATGGGGCTGGGCTCACGGGGGTGCAAACGAAGGCGTCATCCGTCAGCTAGAGCAGATCGGCTCAGTAGAAAACGTCGATAAATACATCGCCCGCGCCAAGGACAAAAACGATCCGTTTAGGCTGATGGGGTTCGGCCACCGCGTGTATAAAAACTTCGATCCGCGCGCCAAGGTGCTAAAATCTATGTGCGATAAGCTATTTGACGAGATCGGCATAAACACCGAGCTTCTAAAAATCGCCAAAAAGATCGAAGAGATCGCGCTAAACGACGAGTATTTCATCTCGCGCAACCTCTATCCGAACGTCGATTTTTACTCTGGGCTGATTTTAAAAGCCCTTAGCATACCAAACGATATGTTTGCGGTTATTTTCGTCATCGGCAGGATCCCAGGCTGGATCAGTCAGTGGATAGAGCTAAAAGAGCAGGAGAGTATCAAGATCGTGAGGCCGAGGCAGCTATACGTGGGCGAGACGAATAGGACGCCGAAATAGCGCGTTGTCTTCGATCTTTTTGGCGATTTTTAGAAGCT